>JAYVJD010000356.1:0-2445 GCA_043769625.1 Pseudomonadota bacterium
GGTCACGTTACTTCAAAGGTATTGGTCTTGCGCAGCCCGGCAGTTTCAATCTTGCCCAGCCAAAATTTTTCAAAGCCTTGGCGACTGAAATCAACGCAACTTCAACCGCAGATTGGAAAACCTATTTGCGCTGGCATGTGCTGAAAGATAACGCGCCGATGCTGAGCAAAGCGTTCGTCGATGAGAATTTTGAATTTTTTAGCAAAACATTGAACGGCCAAAAAGAACAACTGCCACGCTGGAAACGCATGGTGCAAACCACCGATACCGCGTTGCCAGAAGCCATGGGCAAATTGTATGTAGATAAAAATTTCGCCGGCCCAGCTAAGCAACGCACGCTCGATTTAGTAAAAAATCTGCGTGTGGCGATGGGCGAGCGCATCCAGAAACTCGAATGGATGGACGAACCAACACGCGCTTTGGCGTTGAAAAAACTTGCGGCCTTCGCCGTGAAAATTGGTTACCCAGATAAATGGCGTGATTACAGCGCGTTGAAATTATCGCGCGATTCGCTGGTACAAAATATGGCCGCGGCTAACGAATTTGAATTCAAACGGCAACTCGCCAAAGTCGGCAAGCCGGTCGATCGCAACGAATGGGGCATGTCGCCACCGACGGTAAACGCGTACTACAACCCAGAGATGAACGAAATTGTTTTCCCTGCTGGTATTCTTCAGCCGCCATTCTTTGACGCCAATGGGTCCGATGCCGCTAACTATGGCGCGATTGGCATGGTCATCGGCCATGAATTCACCCATGGCTTCGACGACGAAGGTCGTCAGTACGACGCACAAGGCAATTTGAAATCATGGTGGACCGATGCGGCGGAAAAAAACTTCAACGAGCGCGCAGCTCTGGTCGAAACGCAATATAACCAATACAAACCACTGCCCGATTTAGCCATCAACGGCAAACTCACTCTAGGCGAAAATATCGCCGATCTGGGCGGTATCAAAATGGCCTATCTTGCGTGGCAAAAATCGCAACAAGGTAAACCTGCTGCGGCTCCTTTCCATAGTCTCACTCCTGAGCAACAATTCTTTGTCGCCTACGGACAAGTGTGGCGCAGCCATACGCGTCCTGAGCAGACGCGTTTGCGCCTGACGACGGATCCGCATTCCCCACCGGAATATCGTATTCGTGGCTCGTTAGAAAACATGCCGGAATTTTTACGTGCGTTTAACTGCCCTGCTCCTGCGGGCGTAAACGACGGCAAATTAAAAGCGATCTGGTAAGCATGGATTTGATTCAAGACAAACGCCAGGTGTGGTGGGGCCTGGCGGCATTTCTATTCATCTGCTTTGCGGCAGCGGGTATCGGCAGCTTTGCCACCGCGCCAGCGATTACCAATTGGTACGCAGGCGTCAATAAGCCCTCATGGAATCCACCCAACTGGTTATTCGGACCCGTGTGGACGGTGCTCTACGCGATGATGGCGACAGCCGGTTGGATGGTATGGCGACGGCTTAGTTTGCAGGCCGCCGCCATTCCGCTATTTTTTTTCGCCGTGCAATTGTTGCTGAATACTTTGTGGTCGGTATTTTTTTTCGGCTTGCATAATCCGGGTCTCGCCTTCATAGAAATTGTTTTCTTGTGGCTCTCTATCGCCGCAACGATTTACTTTTTCTGGCGCGTGCGACAGTTAGCTTGCGCATTGCTGGTTCCTTATCTCGCTTGGGTCAGCTTCGCCGCCTTTCTCAACTTCACCATCTGGCGTTTGAATCCGTAACCCAATGAGCAAAGCCTTCACCAAAGAAAACGACGAGCAAGACGACGACGCAGAAGTCGAAGCCAGCCAACCAGCGGGCGTCAAAAATTATATAACGCCTCAAGGCCACGCGCGCATGAAAGCCGAGTTCCTGCACCTGATGGACGTCGAAAGACCGGAGATGGTCGCCGTCGTGTCATGGGCGGCAAAAAACGGCGACCGCTCAGAAAACGGCGATTATCTTTATGGCAAAAAACGTCTGCGCGAAATCGATAGACGCATCCGCTTCCTCACCAAACGCCTCGACTTCGCCGAAATCATCGACCCCGCCACGCGCGAAGACACCGACCAGGTTTTTTTCGGCGCGACGGTGACATTGCTCGACGACAAAAATGAACAGCACACCTACAGCATAGTCGGCATGGACGAAATCGACTTAGCGCGCGGACGCGTGAGCTGGATTTCACCGATAGCCAAAGTGTTGATCAAAGCACGCGAAGGTGATGTGGTGCGCTTGAGTACACCGGGTGGCGAGCGCGAATTGGAAATTGTTGAAGTCGTTTATAAGACGTTAGAGTGAAAATATTGAATCATAAAAAACTCAACACAATCAAATATTTATGGAATGTCGTAGGGTGCAGGGAGTGTAAGAAACTTTGTGTAAGTGGTCATTTTGCAGGAAACTGCTTTTTCAGAAATGGATAAAAAATGACGACACCCAAAGCCTTACCCACACT
>JAYVJD010000357.1:0-16362 GCA_043769625.1 Pseudomonadota bacterium
TTGGTTACGACAAAGAAGAGTTGCTCGGCCGGCATTACACCGCCGTGATTCATCCGGACGATCTGGAGCACGCCAAATACGCGTTCAACGATCAACGCACCGGCAGCCGCGCGACGCGGAATGAAGAAATGCGTTTGATGTGCCGCTTGAGCGGAGAAGCGGCGACCAGCGACGAGATTCCCTGCATTACCGTCGAGTTGAATGCGATGGGCATTTACGACACGCAAGAGCCGAACGAGAAGAGTAATTTTTTCGGCACCTACGGCGTGGCCAAAGATATCAGCGAGCGCAAAGAAGCCGAAGAAATGATTTACCACCAGGCTTATCACGATATGTTGACTGGCCTGCCGAATCGCTTATTGTTCAAAGACCATCTGGTGCTCGGCATGGCGCAAGCCAAGCGTAACCGGCGCAAACTGGCGGTGATGTTTCTCGATCTCGATCGCTTCAAAATCATTAACGACACCCTGGGCCATGTAGTCGGCGATCAATTATTGCAAAGCGTTGCCATGCGCCTGGCTAAATGCGTGCGCGAAGGCGACACACTGGCGCGGCAGGGTGGCGATGAATTTACCTTGTTGTTACCGCAAATCGAAACCCCGCAAGACGCCGCCAACGCCGCGGCCAAATTGCTCGACGCGCTGAATCGTCCGTTCCGCGTCGGCGGGCAAGACCATTACTTTAGCGCCAGCATCGGCATCGCGATTTACCCTGACGACGGCGACACCGTCGATGCCCTGGTAAAAAATGCCGACATCGCGATGTATCACGTGAAAGAATTAGGTCGCAATAACTTCTCCTTCTTCTCGCAAGCCAAAACCACCCAGTTCTCGCACCGCATGAACCTGGAAAATGATTTGCGCCGCGCCATCGCCAATCACGAATTCGAGTTGTACTACCAGCCGCAAATCAACACGGGTGACGAAAATATTATCGGCATGGAAGCGCTGATTCGCTGGAACCATCCGGAGCGCGGCATGTTGGCGCCGAACGAATTTATTCAGCTCGCCGAAGAGACCGGACTCATCAACCTGATAGGTGAGTGGGTGCTCAACACTGCGTGCACTCAGGCGCAGACGTGGTTAGACGATGGTATGTATTTGAACCGTATCGCCGTCAATTTGTCCGTGCATCAAATTGAGCAACCTGATTTTGTCGAGAAAATAAAACACGCATTGGAACTCAGCGGACTGCAAAGCAGCTACCTCGATCTCGAAATCACCGAGAGCGCGATGATGAAAGACGTGGACAACAGCCGGGAAAAATTGCGCCAGATTGCGGCGCTCGGCGTGCAAATCTCCATTGATGATTTCGGCACCGGCTATTCGTCGTTGGCGTATCTCAAGGATTTGCCGATACACACGCTCAAAATTGACCGCTCGTTTATCAGCGAGTTGACCGCGGATATTTCCGAAACGTCGATTGTCAGCGCGATGATTCAAATCGCGCGCGGCCTCAAATTGAGATTGCTGGCCGAAGGCGTCGAGACGGCCTATCAATTGGAATTTTTGCGCAAAAATAATTGCGAAGAATGTCAGGGTTTTTATTTCAGCAAACCTGTGACCGTGGCGCAAGCGACGGCATTACTCGCGCAGCAAGCAGTGCAATTTGCCGCGCTGCAAGCGTTAGCGAGTGCGATTTAAGCGATGCAGTAATTTATGTAAATAATTGATTAAATTGAATATTTTACATATAGTCTACAGCCAGCCCAGCGAAAATCGCCGCGCCTAACCAGTTGTTATGCAAAAAAGCTTTGAAGCATTTCGCCGGCTCGCGCTGTTTGATCAATCGGTAGTGATACAGCGCCATCATCGCCGCGCCGAATATTCCCGCATAATAAAAGCCACCACGTTGATACACGCTGCCGGTATAGATCATGATGGCGAAAAATAGCGCATAGCAAATCATCACCGCCAACACATCCGATTTCCCAAACGTTAGCGCCGAAGTGCGGATACCGATTTTGATATCGTCTGCGCGATCGACCATCGCGTATTCGGTGTCGTAAGCGATGGCCCAAAAAATATTCCCCAGCAAGAGCAACCATGCCATCGCCGGAACGCTATTCGTCGCCGCAGCGAAGGTCATCGGGATGCCGAAGCCGAAGGCGATGCCGAGATAGGCCTGCGGAATGGCGAGAAAGCGTTTGGTGAAGGGGTAACTCACGGCGAGAAATAATGCGGCAAAAGATAAATAGAGTGTGAGCCCATTGAGCGGCAGCACCAGCGCGAACGCGAGCAAGCTGAGAAACCCGGCTAGCAATAACGCTTCTTTGCCAGCAATTTTATTTGCTGCCAGCGGACGGTTTTTTGTCCGTGCCACATGCGGATCGACGTTGCGGTCAATATAATCATTCACCACGCAACCCGCCGAGCGCATCAGTACCGTGCCGACAACAAAAATAATCACTAGCGCGAGCGTTGGTTTTCCCGCTGAAGCAAACCACAGCGCCCATAGCGTCGGCCACAGCAATAGCAAAATACCGATCGGCTTATCGAGGCGCATCAGTTGCGCGTAGAGCGTGAGGCGTTGTGAAATCGGCATGTTCATACTTTGAGATAATCTTCGCGCGACGACAGCCAGCGTTTCAAGTGCAGCTCGGCCACCTCGGGTTGATGCTGTAATAAATCTTCGGCGGTTGTTTGCGCCGCTTCGAGTAAATCAATGTCGATAGTGAGATCGGCAAAGCGCAGCATCGCCGCGCCGCTCTGGCGACTGCCGAGAAATTCGCCCGGTCCGCGCAAGCGCAAATCGGCTTCAGCAATCACAAAGCCATCGGTGTTTTCGTAAATCACTTTCAGCCGCTCGCGCGCCTGCTCAGACAGCGGTGTTTGGTAGAGCAGGATGCAGGAACTTTTTTCTGCGCCGCGCCCGACGCGGCCGCGTAGTTGATGTAATTGCGATAATCCCATGCGCTCGGCGTGGTCGATCACCATCAGCGAAGCGTTAGGAACATCGACGCCGACTTCAATGACGGTGGTCGCGACCAATAACTGGATTTCGTTTTTCTGAAATGCACTCATCACGGCGGCTTTTTCCGCCGGCTTCAAGCGTCCGTGCACGAGGCCGACTTTTAAATCCGGAAACGTCGTCTGAATCGTCTCGTAGGTTTCGATCGCGGTTTGCAGTTGCAGCTTTTCCGATTCTTCAATCAGCGGACACACCCAATACGCCTGCGCGCCTTTTTCGCACGCCTTGCGCACGCGGTCGATCACTTCATCGCGCCGCGCATCGGCAATCAAGCGCGTAACAATCGGCGTGCGTCCCGGCGGCAGTTCGTCAATCACCGATACATCGAGGTCGGCGTAATAACTCATCGATAGCGTGCGCGGAATCGGCGTCGCGGTCATCATCAGTTGATGTGGCTCGCCCACGCTGGCGCCTTTCATGCGCAACGCGAGCCGCTGCTCGACACCGAAACGATGCTGCTCGTCGATGATAGCGAGGCCGAGTTTATGGAACACGACATCGTCTTGAAACAGCGCGTGCGTGCCGATGACAAGCTGAGCCGTTCCGTCTGTAACTATTTGTTTTGATTGATTTTTTTCTTTTGTTTTCATGGAGCCAGTGAGCCACACCACATTCACACCTAGCGGTTCGAGCAAGGCGGAAAGTTTGCGGTAATGTTGCTCGGTCAAAATTTCTGTCGGCGCCATCAGCGCGGCTTGATAGCCATTTTCAATCGCTTGCAAAGCGGCGAAGGCGGCAACGATAGTCTTGCCGCTGCCCACGTCGCCCTGCAGTAAGCGTTGCATCGGGTGGCCTTGCATCAGATCGCGGCTGATATCTGCCATGACTTTTTTTTGCGCACCGGTGAGCGGGAAGGGCAAGGCCGCAAGTAATTTTTTCGTCAGCGATTTTTTTTCTTTTAACACCGGGGCTTTGCGCTCGCGGCGTTCGCGATAATGTTTGCGCATCGACAATTGTTGCGCCAGCAGTTCGTCAAACTTGAGCCGTTGCCACGCCGGGTGCGTGCGCTCCTGCAATTGTTGTTGCGCGATATCCGGCGTGGGAAAATGCAAAATATGCAGGCTGGGTTTGAGCGGCGCGAGACGCAATTTTCGTAATAGCGCATCGGGCAAGGTATCTGTCAGCTCGGTCACGCGCATCGCCTCGTTAATCCACTTGCGCAAGGTCGGTTGCGACAAGCCGGCCGTGGTGGGATACACCGGCGTAAGTGATTCCGACAGTGGCGCATCATTTTTTATCGAGCGATATTTCGGGTGGACCATTTCTGCGCCGAAGAATCCCTGGCGCACTTCGCCCAGCACGCGCACGCGTGCGCCTTCGGCCAGTTGTTTGATTTGGCTGCCGTAGAAATTCAGAAAGCGCATATACAAAATACCGCTCGCGTCTTCAATTTGGCACACCAGTTGTCGGCGCGGGCGATACATGACTTCAGTGGTGAGCACCGTGCCTTCAACCAGCACCGTGGTGCCGGTCAATGCATCGCCGATAGGGGTGAGATGGGTTTCGTCTTCATAGCGCAACGGGAGATGCAGTATGAGATCAAAACGATTGCGAATGCCGAGCTTGGCCAGCTTGTCGGCGACCGCCTTGGGAATGCGGAATTCTATTTTGCCAACTCCATAATACCGTCAGCCTCGACCAGCGCGCCGCGCGGCAGCGAGGCCACGCCTACGGCAGCGCGGGCCGGATAGGGCTCGGTGAAATATTGCGCCATGATTTCGTTTACCTTGGCGAAGTTGGCTAAATCAATCAGGTAAATATTTACTTTCACCATATCATTGAGCGACCCACCGGCCGTGTTGGCGACGGCTTTTAAATTATCAAACACGCGAATAATCTGCGCGTCGATACCGTCCACCAGTTTCATGGTTTGCGGATCCAATCCAATTTGTCCGGAGAGATAGACCGTGTGGTTGACGCGGACGGCTTGCGAATAAGTGCCAATGGCTTCCGGCGCGGTCACGGTGCGAATAATTTGTCTCGGCATGGTAGCGAATCCTGAGGGTGAAATGTGAAGAGTCAACGTCGCAGGACTATTTTTCCTGCCCTACTTTTCGATTGATGCGCACCACTTGTGGGATCTGCCGCACCGCTCTCATCACGCTGGCGAGGTGCGAACGGTCGATCACTTGCAGCATGATATTCCATGTACCGTAGTCGGCACTTTCGCGTTCTTCGGCGCTGACGTTTTCAATATTCGCGCCGGATTCACCGATCGCCGCCGCGACCTTGCCGAGCACGCCGCGTTGATTTTGCGTGACAATCTTGATGGTGACATCGAAATATTTTTTCGTCTCCGGATCCCACTCGACATCGAGCCATTTATCCGGGTCGGCATGAAACTGGCGAATCGACGGGCAGTCGTGGGTGTGAATCACTAAGCCTTGGCCTTTTTTGATAAAGCCGATAATCGGGTCGCCGGGAATCGGTCGGCAGCACTGGGCCAACTGCACGGCCATGCCTTCAGTACCGCGGATGATGAGCGAGCCGAGCGGTTTGCCGTCCGGTTGTTGCGTGAGAGAATCGTTCAGCGATAATAAGCGCCGCGCCACCACGATGTTCAGTTGTTTGCCGAGGCCGATGTCGGACAGCACATCCATTTTATTTTTCGCGTTATCGCCTTTTAATAACCGATCCCAGTGTTGATCGTTGATCTCCGACGGCTCGGCCTTGAGCGCGCGCAAGGCCTGATTGAGCAGGCGCTCGCCCAGCTCGGCCGATTCTTCCAGATGACGGTCTTTGAAATAATGGCGAATATGCGAGCGCGCTTTGCCGGTGGTGACAAAATTCAGCCAGGCCGGATTGGGATGTGAATTTTCATCGGTGATGACTTCGACACGGTCGCCATTGTTGAGCGGTGTGCGCAAGGGAACCAGGGCGCTATTGATGCGTGCCGCGACGCAGTGGTTACCCACATCGGTATGGATTTGGTAGGCAAAATCGACCACCGTTGCGTCGCGCGGCAGCGAAAAAATTTCTCCCTTCGGCGTAAATATATACACTTCGTCGGGAAATAAATCGACCTTGATGTGTTCGAGAAACTCGACCGAATCGCCGCTTTCCGATTGAATATCCAGTAGCGATTGCAGCCATTGGTGCGTGCGCTCCTGCATGTCGTCCATATTGGCCGACGAGGATTTATAAATCCAATGCGAGGCAACGCCGCTTTCGGCAATGCGATGCATATCCTGAGTGCGAATCTGAATTTCTATCGGCGTGCCGTAGGGGCCGAATAAAGTGGTGTGCAAGGACTGATAACCATTGGCTTTGGAAATAGCGATGTAGTCTTTGAATTTGCCCGGAGTCGGTTTATATAAAGTATGCAAAGCGCCGAGCGTGAGGTAACAGCCGGGAACGTCTTTGGTAGTAATGCGAAATCCGTAAATGTCGAGAACTTCGGAAAATGTCAGTTGTTTTTCCAGCATTTTTTTATAAATGCTGGAAATATGTTTTTCGCGGCCAGTGATATTGGCTTCGACTTTGAATTCGACCAAGCGTTGTTTGATTGCGTCGAGAATTTTGCTCACCACTTCGCGTCGATTCCCGCGCGCTGCTTTGACTGCTTTGGTGAGTACGCGATAGCGGTTCGGGTAGAGAAATTTGAAACCGAGATCTTGCAGCTCGTAATACACGCTGTTGAGGCCGAGGCGGTTGGCAATTGGCGCGTAAATTTCCAGGGTCTCGCGCGCAATGCGTTCCTGCTTTTCTGCTGACATGGATTCGAGCGTGCGCATATTGTGCAAGCGGTCAGCGATCTTGATCAAAATCACCCGCACATCGCGCGCCATCGCGAGCAACATCTTGCGGAAATTTTCCGCCTGTTGGTGTTGCAAGGTGTCGAATTGAATGCGGTCGATTTTGGATACGCCATCGACCAGATCGCTGACCGATTTGCCGAAATGATTGGCGATTTGAATGCTGGTGGTGCTGGTATCTTCTACCGTGTCATGCAGTAAGGCAGCCATGATGGCCTGCGGGTCGAGATGCCACTCAGCGAGAATTTTTGCGACGGCGACGGGGTGGGTGATGTAAGGCTGGCCGCTTTTGCGAAACTGCCCTTCGTGAGCAGTGCGTGCGGCTTCATAGGCGGCGTGGACTTGAGAAATGTCCTCCGGCTTGAGGTAACCGGACAAAGCATGGGTAAGTTCGGCAACCTCAGGCATAAATTAGTGGATGAGGCTGGAGGAGTGAAGACTTTATTTTTAGGCTTGCTGGGTGTCTATCGCTTCATTCCTGTGGTCTCATCCTTCTCCTTGATTATTCTTTGATGACAGGCACTGCAGGTCCACGGTTGAGAATTTCTACGCCGACTTTGCCAGCGGCGATTTCGCGCAAAGCCATTACGGTCGGCTTGTCGCGGCTGTGTCCATCCACCAAAGGGGTCGCGCCGGTGGCGAGTTGACGTGAACGGTAAGTGGCCGCCAAGGTGAGTTCAAAGCGGTTAGGGATCAGTTTGATGCAATCGTCAACGGTGATACGTGCCATGCTTACCTCTTGATTAATTTGAAGATTATGTCGCTATTGCGTTTGAATTGCGTGTCGCGTTTGAGTCGTTGGCTACGGAATATCGCCAATAAATCACTCACGGCACTGGCAAATACGTCGTTAATAATAACATAGTCGAACTCGTTCAGATGGCTCATATCCTCGTGCGCCGAGGCGAGGCGGCGTTCGATCACCTCAGCCGAATCTTGCCCGCGCGCGGTCAGGCGTTGGCGCAGCACCTCGATCGACGGCGGTAAAATGAAAATGCCGACAATCTGTGGAAAGAGTTTGATGATTTGTTGTGCGCCTTGCCAGTCGATCGCCATCACTACATCGAAGCCGTTTTGCATCGCATGATCGATCCATTTTTTTGAGGTGCCGTAATAGTTGCCATAGACTTCGGCGTGTTCGAGGAAATCGCCGGCGGCAATCATCTGTTGAAAAATCTCGCGCGAAACAAAATGATAATGCTTGCCCTCGACTTCGCCGTCGCGCGGCGCGCGCGTGGTGAATGAGACCGATTGGCGCACGCTGGTGTCCTGCTCTAACAGCGCCGCGATCAAGCTGGATTTGCCCGCGCCCGACGGCGCCCACACGATAAATAAATTACCTGACATAAAAATTATTCTATATTTTGAATTTGTTCGCGCATTTGTTCGATCAACACTTTCAGTTCCATCGAGGTGCGTGAAATATCGACGGCGACGGATTTGGAGCCTAGCGTGTTGGCTTCACGATTTAATTCCTGCATTAAAAAATCCAGCCGCTTGCCGACGGCGCCGCCGGTTTTGAGAATGCGACGGATCTCGGATAAATGCGCGTTAAGCCGATCCAGTTCTTCTTCCACGTCCACCTTGCTGGCAAACAACACGACTTCAGCGCGAATGCGTTCGTCGTCGGGGGTGAGATTCGATTCGGCGATTTTGGCGCTGAGTTTTTCTTCATAGGCTTTGACGATTTGCGGAATCAGCGGCGCGGTTTTTTTCGCCAGCTCTTCCATTTTGGTCACCCGCTCTAGCAGCATGTCGCTGAGCTTGGCGCCTTCGCGCAAGCGCGTGTCATGCAACTGTGTAAGCGCGTCTTTTACCAGCGCCAGCGTCGCGTCGCGTAAGGCATCGGCGGACACGCCAGGCATATCGACCACGCCAGGCCAACGCAAAATTTCCGCCACCGACATCGGCGGATGGCCAGGGAAACGCGCGGCAATTTTATGCGACAGCTCGGACACCTGCGTGAGTACTGCGTCGTTGAGTTGCGGCGTTCCGCTGGTGCTAGCTTTGGGCGCAAACGCGATGCGGCAATCGACCTTGCCGCGTGTGAGCTTGGCCACAATCGCTTCACGCATCGGGTTTTCCACGCTCTTGAATTCATCCGGTAAGCGGAATTGAATTTCCAGATAGCGATGGTTGACGGAGCGCAGTTCGAGCGAAATAGCGCCAAAATCGAATTCTTTAGCCACATTGGCAAAGCCGGTCATGCTGGTAATCATGGGATATCTCGTAGATTATTGGGGCGACGAGCGCCGCCTTTTTGCTTTACAAGCCAGCGTCAAAAATCCACAATGGCTGCACCAAACATAATCATACCGCACAACGTCCCTAAATATGGCATCGCAACCTAACGCACCCTTGCCCGACGGCTATCGGTTAAACCACTACCGCATCGAAAAACAGCTCAGCGCGGGCGGGTTTTCTATCGTCTATTTGGCGCGCGATGAAAACAGCAATCCGGTCGCGATAAAAGAATATTTGCCCTCGGGTTTGGTCGCGCGTACGGGTGGCGACGTCGTGTCCGTCACCTCGGAAGACAAGCTGGCGCACTTTCGCAACGGCATGAAATGTTTTTTTGAAGAAGGCCGCGCGTTGGCGAAAATCGCCCATCCGAATGTGGTGCGCGTAGAAAATTTTTTCCGCGCGAACGAAACCGTGTATATGGTCATGGGCTTCGTGCGTGGGCGCACGCTACAACACCACATCACCCACAACCGCGCGCAATTTACCGAAAGTTTCATGCGTCGCCTGTTCATGAATTTGCTCAACGGCCTGCGCGAAGTGCATACGCATAAATTGCTGCATCTGGATATCAAGCCGGCGAATATATATATCGCCATGGACGGCACACCGGTGTTGCTCGATTTCGGCGCGGCTCGGCAAGCCTTGGCCAACGACCGACCTCTGCTGAAACCGATGTACACCAACGGCTTCGCCGCGCCGGAGCAATATTTGGGCATGAAAGATCTCGGGCCATGGACCGATATGTATAGCGTCGGTGCGACGATTTATTCCTGCCTCGCCGGTGGCCCGCCGATTGCGGCGAATGAGCGCATGAAAACCGACACCATGCCGTCCTTGCACGATTTATGGGGCGAACAATTCAGCGCAGAATTTTTGAACACCATTGATTGGTGTCTCAAGCTCGATTCAGACGAGCGTCCACCGAGCGTGATGGCGCTGCAAAAAGCTTTGCAAATGGAACCCACGCCGCTAAAAGTCGGCACCACGACGTTTTTCGACAAACTTAAACATAAACTCGGCGCCAAAAAAACCATAAATAAACCCAAACCCAAACGCGTTGTGCCTGACGGGAAGTAAGCATGCGTTTTTCCATTTACCAACAGAGTTTAGTCGGCGCGCGACGCAATAATCAGGATCGCGTGGCCTACTCATATAGCAAAGACGCGCTGCTGCTGGTGGTGGCGGATGGCATGGGCGGGCATATCAAGGGCGAAGTGGCAGCCGAGATTGCCGTGTCATTAATCGTCGAGCGCTTTCAGCGCAATGCGCGTAGCACGATCAAAAATGTATTTGAGTTTTTATCCGAAACCTTGCACGCCGCGCATCAGGCGATTTCTGACTACGCAGAAGAAAATGCTTTACGCGAATCGCCGCGCACCACCATTGTCGCTTGCGTGATTCAGGATGGAAAAACCTATTGGGCTCACGTGGGCGACTCGCGGCTGTATTTTTTCCGTGATGGAAAAATTATCGCGCGCACCAATGATCATTCGCGCGTGCAACAGATGCTCGATGCCGGACAAATCACCCTGGAACAGGCGGCAACCCACCCAGAGCGCAACCGCATTTACAATTGTCTCGGCGGACCGCAATTGCCCTTAGTGTGGCTGGCCAATCCGGTGCGGATTCAGGTCGCCGATACGATTATTCTTTCGACCGACGGCTTTTGGGCGCACGCGCCGGACGAGGAAATTGGCGCGGCGATTATGAAGCATTCCATCGTCGATGCCCTGCCCGGGCTGATGCGGCAAGCAGAAACGCGCGGCGGCAAAAAAGCCGACAATCTCACCGTGGTGGCAATGACGTGGGAAAATGCCGTGGCCACCGAAGCCGATAACGGCAAAAAAATCACCACCGATACCTTGCCCAATGGTTTTTTCACCACCGAAATCGGCGCATCGCTGAATGACAAACAATCCAGTTATGAAGATGTGACGGAAGAAGAAATTGATCGCGCGATCGCAGAAATCCAAAGCACGATTAAAAAATTCTCGCGCTAAAGGTTATATTGTAACTAATTGATTTAATTGATATTTATTAAGGTAAATTTATGAGCCGCCCGAGCAATCGCAACAACGATCAACTACGCGACATTCGCATCACGCGCCATTACACCAAACATGCGGAAGGCAGTGTGCTGATCGAATGCGGCCACACCAAAGTGATTTGCACCGCGAGTATTGAAGAAAAAGTGCCGGGCTTTCTCAAAGGTAAAAATCAAGGTTGGCTCACCGCCGAATACGGCATGTTGCCGCGCTCGACCAACACGCGCATGGACCGCGAAGCCGCGCGCGGCAAACAGTCGGGCCGCACGCAGGAAATCCAGCGCCTCATCGGTCGCTCGATTCGCGCTGTGGTCGATATGCAAAAACTCGGCGAGCGCACGATTCAAATTGATTGCGACGTGATCCAAGCCGACGGCGGCACGCGCACCGCCAGCATCACCGGCGCGTTCGTCGCCGTGCATGACGCGATTTCAAAGTTAGTCAAAGACGGCGCGCTGAAAGAAAATCCTATCAAAGATCACGTTGCCGCGATTTCCGTCGGCGTGTACAAAGGCACGCCAGTGCTCGACCTCGATTACGACGAAGACTCCGATTGCGACACCGATATGAATGTCGTCATGACCGGCAGCAGCGGCTTGATCGAAGTGCAAGGTACAGCCGAAGGCGCGGCATTCTCGCGTGAGGAATTGGACGCCATGCTCGACCTCGCGCAAAAAGGCATTGCGCAATTAGTCACCGCACAGAAAACCGCTTTGGCAAAATGATCCGGCGCTGCACCTTAGCCGTTTTTTTATTTTTGTTGGTAGCTTTCTTGAGCGGCTGTGCGGCAATGCAAATCGTCTCAGCGCATTTTGCTTCGACCGATCATTTTATTGCTCTGGCGGCAGATAACCGAATCAAATATGAGCCCGGTGCAGAAAACTTTGCCGCGTTAGTGAGCCTTGCGCTGGATCAAGCGATTCAGCAAGTCGAAGCCAAGCACTATCGTGCATTTCAACAACCGGTCGTCGTATATGTGTGCAACACGGCGCAGAGTTTTGCGCGACTGTCGGGCCAGAAAGAAACCATACGCGGCGGCGTGCATCCGACTCAAGGCTTGTTTCTCAATCCGGTTTTACTCAATCGTCCGGCAAGCATCGCGCCGGTGCTCACGCACGAGCTGTCACATTTACATCTGAACCAACAACATCAAATGAATTTCGTCGATTACCCGGCGTGGTTTAACGAGGGTTTAGCCACCTTCGTCGCGGACGGCAGTGGCGCAGACGCGGTGACCGAAGCGGAAGCAAGACAGCAAATTGCTACAGGCAATATTTTCCCGCCGCATCAAAGTGGCAGCCGATTGTCGCTGGACCAAACGGGTCCGTTGCTGGGCATGGCGAATGGCTCGCATATGTTTTACCGACAAAGCATGATGTTCATCGCATTTTTGCAACAGCGCGACGAACAAGGCTTCAAACAATTTTTACTTGAACTGCAAGACGGCGAATTTTTTTCTACCGCGTTTTCCCGCACACTCGGCGGCGATGTGGCAGCGCTGCAAAAACAATTTATCGCATCATTAAAATCAGCATGAATAAACTCGTCATCGCCTCCAACAATGCAGGCAAGCTGAACGAAATTCAGCGCGTCCTCGCGCCGCTGAATTGGGAAGTGTTGCCGCAATCAGCGTTCAACATTCCCGAAGCAGAAGAGCCGCATCACACGTTTATCGAAAACGCACTGGCTAAGGCGCGCCATGCCAGCAAGCTAGCCGGCTTGCCCGCGCTGGCGGATGATTCGGGCATCTGCGTCGATGCGCTGAACGGCGCGCCCGGCGTATATTCCGCGCACTACGCTGGCCTGCCGAAATCGGACGCTCGCAATAACCAGGCATTGCTCGACGCGATGAAAAACCAAACCAATCGCAAGGCGCACTATCATTGCGTATTAGTCCTCGTGCGTCACCCCGACGATCCGCAACCGATAATCGCTGAGGGTTCATGGTATGGAGAAATCGCGAATGAGCCGCGTGGTCAAGGTGGCTTTGGTTATGACCCGCTGTTTTTTTTGCCGCAGTTGGGAAAAATGTCAGCCGAGCTAAACCATGATGAAAAAAATAAAATCAGTCATAGGGGGTTGGCCTTAGCGGCATTGGTAGAAAAAATCAATGCGTCATTCTGAACGAAGTGAAGAATCTGCTGTTACGCGCGTTAAATCAACATCGAAAAGCAGATCCTTCGCTAAGCTCAGAATGACAAGTTCTTTCTCTTTGGCGCAGAAATAGCTGGCTTCGTAGGGTGCGCCCGCGCACCAAAGCGCAATGTTCGGGCGCAGGTGTAAAAATAAATAGTTTTGGTGCGCGGGCGCACCCTACGAAATAACGTAAGGCTCTAAACCTATCAATGGTGATACGAAGAAAAGAATTGCCACCCTTCAGCGACAACAAACCAAAAAACAAAAGGCAGCGCGGCGGGTTCGCCTTTTTTGGTTACTTTTTTGGCGAAGCAAAAAAGGGACTAGCCGCCGGGCTACCCCCGGCATGCCTATTCAGCGCACAGAAGATTACAAACAACCGACATTCACCGCCATCCCACTCTTCCCCGTCAAGGGCCAAAGCGTTAGCGCGAGGATGACTACACCTTCATCTGGTAGCGTAAAATAGCCAGATGACTTCCATCGCCTCCATTCCACTTTCCGTCTCCGGCATACATTTCACCTCGTTGCCGCCGCTATCTTTATATATCCACATTCCTTGGTGCGTAAAAAAATGCCCTTACTGCGATTTCAATTCGCATGAGGCCAAAGGCGCGCGCCCGGAAAAAGAATATGTCGCTGCCCTGATTCATGATTTGGAGCAAGCTATTCCGCAGATTTACGGACGCCGAGTGCAGAGTGTTTTTTTCGGCGGCGGCACGCCGAGTCTTTTATCTGCCGCTGCATTGGATGACATCCTCGCCGCCGTGCGCGCGCTGGTGCGGCCTGAAGCGAACGCGGAAATTACTTTGGAGGCGAATCCCGGCACGTTTGAAGCGGAAAAATTTTCCGCTTATGCGAAAAGCGGTATCAATCGTTTATCCATCGGCATTCAGAGTTTTAATGCTGTGCATCTCAAAGCTTTAGGGCGCATCCACGATGACAATGAAGCGCGGCGCGCCATCGACATCGCCAAACACAGTTTTGATAATTTCAATCTCGACATCATGTATGCGTTGCCGAATCAAACGCTGGATGAAGCGTTGCAGGATATCGACACAGCCTTGTCGTTCAAGCCACCGCATCTTTCCGCTTATCACTTAACGCTAGAGCCGAACACGCTGTTTTATCGTCATCCACCTAAGTTGCCGGACGATGAATTGGCCGCTGATATGCAACAGGCGATCGAACATAAATTGCGCGATGCCGGTTATGAAAATTACGAAACGTCCGCTTTTGCGCAGACGGATCGGCGCAGCAAACATAATCTGAATTACTGGCAGTTTGGCGATTATCTTGGCATCGGCGCGGGCGCGCATAGCAAAATATCTATGCGAAACAACATCTTACGTATGATGCGGCATAAGCATCCACAAGCCTATTTGGACACCGTTGCGCGCGCGGAACATGTGCAGGAAGAGCATGAAGTAGCGCGCAACGAATTGCCGTTCGAGTTCATGATGAACGCGCTACGTTTGCGCGAAGGATTTGCTGTGTCTTTATTTCAGGAGCGCACGTCGTTGCCGCTGAGCGTGATGGAAAAAGAATTACGTGAAGCGGAGTCAAAAAATCTCATCACACGCGATCATCAGCATATCGCGCCGACGGAAAAAGGCAGATTGTTTTTGAATGATTTACTGCAGATTTTTTTGCGCGAAAAAGATTAGTGACACACGCCAGTGCCGCTATCGCGCGCGGAGGAGCCGGCTGTCGGGATAAACTCCCAGGCGTATTGCCCTTCCTGTAAATCCAGCCGCAAGATGCCGAATGAACCGATGATTTGCGCTTCGCTATTTTGGCGCGGCGCTTCGGTAATCGACGATAAATTCGCGCCGCCCGTGCCAACGAGGAACTCGCGAATGCCACGCGCAGGTTCAACGTTTCCTTCTGCATCTTGTGCCGCGAATCTTTCGTAGTGATGGTCATGCGCGGTTAAGACAATATCCGCGCCAGCCTCATGCAAAATTTTCCATGCCGATTTCATCAAACGGTTATTCCCGCGCAAGCCTGACGTGAATAATGGATGATGCCAATACGCGATAGTGCACATAGCTTTACTCGCGGCTAAATCTTCGCGCAACCATTTGAGTTGGTCTGCGCCGTTGTCGTCGGCGATATTGCTGTTGAGCGAAATCACATGCCAGCCCGCGAGATCAAAGCTGTAATAACCGCGCCGTGCCGGGCCTGCGCGTTCGCCGAAATAATCGTAATAGCCGGCTGCCATCGGCGTGAGGTAATCGTGATTGCCGGGGGAGGGAAAGGTTTTTTGTTTAAAGCGGCCCCAGGTCGGCGCATAGCAATCGCTGAATTCCTGCGCCGTGCCGTTCGGATACGTGTGATCGCCGATTGTAATCACGCTGCTGTTTTCTGTTTTGTGCAGCCAATCTTCCGTCAACAATCCGGTTTTGGCGGCATTGCTCTGTGCCGCTGCCGCTCCTTTGCAATCCGCAATATCTCCCGCAATCAGCACGGTGTGTAAAACATTTTTATTCGCTGCGGCTTTCAATTCCGGCGTGGCGATATTGGTCGCGCAGCTGGCTAACAGCGAGAGGAAAATGACTTGCAGTGTATTGATAGAGGGGAAATGCTTCATGCAGAATCTTTCACTTCCGAGTAAAAATAATATCCCATACGCCGTGGCCGAGCTTCAAACCGCGTTGCTCGAATTTGGTCAGTGGGCGATAGACGGGGCGAGGCGCATAGCCATCCGCGCTATTAGTGAGCAAAGGCTCTGCAGATAAGGTCGTGAGAATAGGTTCGGCATATTCCTGCCAATCCGTTGCGACATGAAGGTAGGCGCCGGGCTGGAGTTTTTCGCACAAGGTTTTTACCAGTGGCGCTTGCAGCAAGCGACGCTTGTGATGCTTTTTTTTCGGCCACGGATCGGGGAAAAAAATATGTATGCCAGCGAGCGATGCGGCGGGAATCATGTCGCGCAAAATTTCGATCGCGTCGTGTTGGATGATGCGCAAATTGCTAAGTTGTTGCGCGTCGATTTCTTTTAACAGATTCCCCACACCCGGCGTATGCACTTCAATCGCAATGTAATTGTTTTGCGGATTGGTCGCGGCGATCTTCGCCGTCGTCTCGCCCATACCGAAACCAATCTCCAAAATCGTAGGGGCAGATCTAGAAAATACTTCAATATAATCAATATGTTGCAATGAATGCACAATACCGTATTTCGGCAGCAAAGTTTCTACCGCACGGCC
>JAYVJD010000358.1:0-6660 GCA_043769625.1 Pseudomonadota bacterium
TATTCAACCCATCGCCAGAGCTTTGGTGCAAAAAGCGGCCGCCAATGGCATCCAGATTAAAGTCATCAGCGCTTTGCGCACCTTCGCCGAGCAAGATGCATTGTATGCGCAAGGCCGCACTACGGCGGGGAGAAAAGTCACCAACGCGCGGGGCGGTTATTCAAACCACAACTTCGGCATTGCTTTTGATATCGGTGTGTTCTCGGGCAATCGATATCTGCCCGAATCGCCACAGTACAAAGCGGTAGGCGTATTGGGCATGGATTTGGGTTTGGAGTGGGGCGGCAATTGGAAGACCATTGTTGATCAGCCGCATTTTCAGTTACGGCCTGAATGGGCTTGCGACATTTCGGAAAAAGAAATGTTGGCCGCGCTACGCGACCGAGTGGAAGACGGCAGTCCGATATTTGCATGAGACGGGCACCCTCACGCTGCACCATCAAAGGCTGGCGCTGATCAGGCCAGCATTTCTCCTGCGTTGGCTGAGCTTATCAGCACCAGCTTGCTTCGTTTTTCAATTCGCTATTTTCAACACGACTAGCGATTGAGCCGGGACCGTCACGCTTATTGATCCCGACGCATCGGTCATCATCGCCCGCGCGTTCGCCGGAAACAAGGACGCCAACTGCGCATTGGGTTTTAATTTGCTCGCCGCTGCGCTACTGGATTGATTGCCATAGTTGATCAACACCAGTGTGCGTTCGCTGCCGTTACTGCGTTGAAATCCGAACACGCTTCCCTGCACGAACGCATGTTCATAATTACCGATGGCGAGCGAGGGGTGAGCGTTGCGCAATCCGATCATGGTTTTGTAAAACGCGCGTAATGAATTCGGATCGTTGATTTGCGCGGCGATATTTTGCGTCAACACGTTGGGTGCGACGGGGCGATAAGGCTTTGCGCCGCTGAAACCGGCGTTAGTAGCCTCGGCTTTCCAGCTTAGCGGGCCGCGCAGGCTGGGGTCGCCTTGCAATGTGGGTATGCCGGCCATGCCGATTTCTTCACCGTAATAAACGAACGGCGTGCCGGGCATGAGCAAATAGGTTGCGGCGGCGAGGCGATATTGCGCTTGGTTGCCTTTGAATTGGTCCCACGGTCTGTCACCGGCGAACGAATCGTGGTTATTCAACATGGTGGCCATATTGAGTTGCGTGGTTTTGAAATAATCAGCAACGCGCTGAATCGCAGCGACATCGCCTTTGGCTGCTTCGACGATGGAAGAATGATGTTTGAAGGCGAAGGTTCTGCCGCAGGAATCGGCGCGAGCATATTCGATGTGTCCCCAATCCGGTCCTTCGCAGACGACATAGCGTTGCGCATATTTTTCTACTTCCTGTCGCACGCGTCCCATGAACGAATAATTTTCTGGCTGATTCTCAAAAGCTTTCGGGCCATTTTCAAATAACATACCGACGGCGTCAAAACGGAATCCATCGAGACCGCGATTGAGCCAGAAACGCATATTGTTCATGTGGTAATCGACCACTGCGGGGTTGCGCAAATTCCAATCCGGCATGATGTCGGTGAACGGCGCGTAATACGAACCGGAGGCCAAAGCCTTCCACGGATTTTTTCCCCATATGTCCCAGTCGGTCGGCGTTTGATTGCGCCAGGTGTACCAATCGCGATAGGGATTATCCGGCGACGATGCAGCGTTAAGAAACACTGCGTTGTTGGCCGAGCTATGGTTAATCACATAGTCCATCACGATGCCGATGCCGCGCGCGTGCGCTTCGCGTAGCAGCTCGTCAAAATCAGCCAGCGTGCCGTAGTCAGGATCGATGTTGCGATAGTCGGCGACCGAGTAGCCGTGGTCGCGGTCTTGGTTGGTGTTGATCGGCATCAGCCAAATGCCTTTGATGCCGAGGTCTTTCAGATAATCGAGGCTCTGCGTCACGCCACGCAAATCACCGATGCCGTCACCGTTGCTGTCTTTGAAGCCGCGCACGAAAATTTCCATGAACACGCCATTGCGCCAGTTTTTGTCCAGCTTGCTGCCGGGGTCGGCGAAGGGAATGTTACTGACATCCGGTCTTGGCAAGGGCGGCGACCATTCCGTTTGCTTAATGCTATTGGCGCTACAGCTAGCCAGTGCGATGGATAGAATGATGGCGGAAAACAAGCGGCGGATAGATTGCACGGAAGCTCCAAAATTTGCATGAGTGAGTATGAGGCATTATATTGGCAGCGCTAGTTCTTGCCAATGCGCTTAAAAGTATCCTTCAGAGTAGAAAAAATGAAATATCTCCATTTGTTGTTGATGATTAGCGGTTTCGCTTTAACCTGCATCAGCGAAGCGCAGGCTGATGACGGACCACTAATGGAAATGATCAAGGACTGCGACGCCCCTGCGTTTGCGCGCGTGTTGCGCAGCTCGCGGCCAATCGAGGCCCGCGCTTATTGGCTGAACGATCAATTGATTAAATGGCCGGGCGTGATAGCGCCCGCGCAAGAGGCGCGGTTTCGCCTTTACTATTCGGCTAACGGCGCGCTGGCCGCCGAAACAAAAAATAAAGTGAGCGGCGCGGATGGCGTGATTGAATTGCAACAGGCCCTACTCGAAGGCGTCGGGACCCGGTTTGATTTTATTGGCATCGGTGCAGTGCTAAAACTGGATGCGACAAAAGTTGAAGCCTTACGCAAACTGCAGCAACAACAAGTGTTATTGGTAGAGGAAGATGCGGCTGGCACGGTGATTTCTGCCACAGCCTTACAAATGGCCGGTGCGCTCGATGCGCTCTACCCTGCTGCCGCAGACATCCAGGATTTCGGCGCGACGATTGCGGCCAACGTTACACAATTCAAACTATGGGCACCGACTGCGCAACGGGTGTCGCTATGCATCTATAGCAACGGAAGCGGCACGGCCGAAATTGCGCACGCAATGCGACGTGATGAAAAGACCGGCGCGTGGTCCTTCGCCAAGCCGGTCGATTTAAGCGGAAAATATTTTACCTATCTCGTCGATGTATTCGCACGCAGCACCGGCATGGTACGCAATCGCGTTACCGACCCCTACTCCGTCAGCATGACCACCGATTCCAAACGCAGCTATATCGCCGACCTCAATGCGCCGAATCTTAAACCAGCGGATTGGGATAAGCCGTGGCAATCGGCAAAAGTAAAACATGCAACTGATATGTCGATTTACGAATTACATGTACGCGATTTTTCGATTAACGATCAATCGGTGGCAGAAAAATATCGCGGCAAGTATTTGGCCTTCACGCAAAAAAATGCCCATGGCATGAAACATCTGCAAGCCCTGTCCGATGCGGGCATGACGGATATTCATCTATTGCCGGTGTTTGATATCGCCAGCGTGCCGGAAAAAAACTGCGTGTCGCCAAAAATTAGTGGCGGCGCAAGCAGTGAAGCGCAGCAAGCCGCGATTGCGAGAGTTGCTGCAAGTGATTGTTTTAATTGGGGTTATGACCCACTGCATTACACCGCCCCGGAGGGCAGTTATGCGACTGATGCCGCGAATGGCGCGACGCGCGTGATCGAGTTTCGCCAGATGGTGAAGGCGCTGCATGATGCCAATTTGCGCGTCGGAATGGATGTGGTTTACAACCACACATCGGCATCGGGTCAAAATGAAAAATCGATTCTCGATCGCATCGTGCCGGATTATTACCATCGCTTAAATGATAAAGGCGAAATTGAAAAATCGACCTGCTGCGAAAACACGGCAACGGAACACATGATGATGGCGAAATTGATGACTGATTCGGTGCTGACTTGGGCACGCGATTATCACATCGATTCCTTCCGTTTCGATTTGATGGGCCATCAACCGCGCGCGGTGATGGAAGAAATAAAAACAAAATTAAAAAGCCTAAGAGGACATGAGATTCAATTGATTGGCGAAGGCTGGAATTATGCCGAAGTAGAAAACGGCAAACGCTTTGTGCAAGCATCGCAGTTGTCGCTCAACGGCTCCGGCATAGGCACCTTCAGCGACCGCGCGCGCGACGCGGTGCGCGGCGGCGGCCCGAGCGATTCGGGCGAGGCGATGATCAACGCTCAGGGCTACATCAACGGACTGTTTTACGACCCGAACCGGCGCGCTACAGCCGACAAAAAACAATTGATGGTTGCGGCAGATATGGTGCGCGTCGGTCTTGCAGGCTCTATCCGCGATTTCAATCTCATCAATCATCATGGGCAAAACGTGACGCTGGAAAGCGTGGACTATAACGGCCAAGCTGCGGGCTACGCGAGCCAGCCGGACGAGGTAGTGAACTATATCGAAAATCACGACAACCAAACCCTGTTCGACATCAACGCGTATAAATTGCCCGTCAGTACCAGTCGCGACGACCGCGCGCGGGTGCAAATTCTCGGCGCGGCGATTAACGCGTTTAGCCAAGGCATCGCTTATTTTCATGCGGGCGTCGATACGCTGCGCAGCAAATCATTGGACCGCAATAGTTACGATTCCGGCGATTGGTTTAATCGGATTGATTGGACTTATCGCGATAATTATTTCGCCACCGGCTCGCCGCCTAAAAATGACAACGGCAAAGATTATAAGTTGATCAAACCCATATTGAACAACGCCAACATCAAGCCGACAGCAAAAGAAATCCTGTGGACGCGCGATGCGTTTCGCGATTTGCTGAAAATCCGCGCCAGCTCATCGCTGTTCCGTTTGCATAACGCCGAAGAAATAAAATCACGCTTGAAATTTTATAACACCGGTGCGACACAGGAACCAACGCTCATGGTCGGCCATCTCGAGGGAAAAGATTATCCCGGCGCGAAATTTTCCGAGTTGGTGTATTTCATCAACGTGGATAAAGTGCCGCGCGATATTCGCCTGCCGGAATTACAAAATAAAAACTTTGCTTTACACCCGGTTCACCTATCTGCTTCTGCAGCGGACAAACGTATCGCTGAGTCCGCTTCGTATATTGCCCTCGATGGAGATTTCGTCATTCCTGCGCGCAGTGCTGTGGTGTTTGTGGCGCAATAAAAAGCCGCCCGGAGACGGCTTAAATACTTAAATATAATCAAATACTTACTTAACCAGCCCTTCAGCCTTCAACGTCGCCTGCACTTGCGGACGCGCGGCGACGCGGCCCATAAACGCTTTCAGGTTTTCGCGATTACCTAAATCGTAGCTGACAAAATTTGCCCAATTGGTGACGGTAAACAAGTACGCATCGGCCACGGTAAATTTATCGCCCATCAAATATTGCTTACCCTTAAGTGCGTTATCCACGTAATCGAGACGTTTGCCGAGTAGGGTCGTCGTGGCTTTTTTTGTGTCTTCGTTGAGGGCTTTGTTAAAAAACGATCCCATCGGCTTATGCACTTCAGTGCCGATAAACGTCAGCCATTCCTGTAAACGATAACGCTCCATCGTGCCGTTTTTCGGCGCGAGTCCCGACTCCGGTTTTTGGTCGGCGATATATTGCAAAATCGCGCCGCCTTCGGACAGCATGCTGCCGTCGTCCAGCTTCATCGCAGGCACATAGCCCTTGGCAGTCAATGCATAAAAATCTTCGCCGCCCGCCGTTTTGTGGCTGGCGAGATCGACTTTCTCGCTGGTAAACGGCAGGCCTGCTTCATGCAGGGCGATGTGCGAGGCGAGCGAACAAGCGGCGGGGGAATAATATAATTTCATGATGACTCCTGAGGATAGGATGGAAGAGAATGATTAGTCGCGCGAAATACTAAATACTTATAGCATATTTTTTTCCGGCAAACTTTACGACCCTATTCCCTGTGATGTTTTATGGTTATTCGGCACGACGGTGCGCTGTCAGATGGGTTGTGTGTCATTTAATGCGCACTGAGGTTACGCCCTTTCCGTCAGACTGCCAGCCGGGCGACGCAAACAAATATTCTGCCAGCTCCTGAAGAGTCCGCGCCTTTCGTACATCCCGCGCTATCGCAATCCACTCATTGAATGCAGTCCGCAGCGGAGGGTGCGAGTTGATTTGTTTTACCCGTCCATAATGCGTCGGGGCATCGGCGCGCTCTGCCCCATAGCCGCCAAAATGGAGTGGGCGTGATTCGCGGGGAAACCGCGGAGCCTGACCGCTGTAACACTTATAGCGAGGCGATTGCGCAGCGTTACCGTTTTTTCAGCTAGGGCGACGCCATGTTGCTCGCGCGGCAGAAGTAAAGTGCAATGCAGATCTCCCGCGTAACTCTCGATGACGCACCGCCCGTCATAGGTGAACGGAGTGTTTCTTTGCCAATTGAGGTGACGACGACTCGCGCAATCGAGAAAAGAATTTTAGCTCGGCCGCCAAATTCGTGTACTTGTGGCAGTCTATTGCTGCATGCAGACAGGATGCTTTTATGCGTTTCTCAATTCCAATCCCATGATAAATGGTTCTGCTATTGCAAAGAATGCCTCATCAACCTTGGCGACGATATGTCGAACGCGAAGCAATCGGGCCGTAAACACATCGTGGACTTGATACTCAATCGGGTAATGCTTGGCATAAGCCTGTAACAGCGCCAATATTTCAACCGGAAAAACCGCAACAAACATGTCTGAATAAAATGTTAACCCCTCGCCTTCTTCATCTTCCATACAGCGCCACGCGGCTTGCTGTTGTCGCTCGTCAATAAATCGATTCAACGATTGCGCATCGAAACGTTGCTCGGCAAGCGATTGCACCAGGGGGCCATAGACCCCCA
>JAYVJD010000359.1:0-6658 GCA_043769625.1 Pseudomonadota bacterium
GTTCGCCCGCCCTGACACCCGCGTCGTTTGCGCCTACTTGGCGCCATCAAATCTTTGCAGTAGCTATGACTTTCTAACTGCAGGATCATTACCCATTCCACGCTGGATACCACTGTCGTGGCGACAATCGCTATGGCGACTAATCCACAAGTTTTTGGTAGATTCGGAGATATTACCGAGCCTCAATCAATGGCGCCTCGCAAACCAACTGCCTGCAGTATCCGGGTTCTTTGAACATATTCATCAATCACCGGATGCATCCGTAGGATTATTCCCAGATTGGCTCGCTACAAAACAAGCCGATTGGCCTGTGCCATTTACTGAGGGAAATTTTGCTTATCCTTTGCACGAAAAAAAGACCCCACTATCGCCAACGCTTGAGAAGTTTCTGGCTCAAGGTGATGCTCCCATTGCCTTTACCCCAGGCACGGGACATCGACACGCGGCTGATTACTTTGCCATTGCACTCAAAACGCTGGAAAAACTTGGCCGCCGTGGTTTATTTATTACGTCTCATGCGGAGCAGGTGCCGCAAAATCTACCGCCCAATGTGATGTGGCAACACCATGCACCCTTCGACATATTGCTGCCTCGTCTCTCAGCATTAGTACATCATGGGGGTATTGGTACTACCGCTGAGGCTTTTCGGTCTGGTACTCCACAGTTGATCGTACCTTATGCCTTTGACCAATTCGACAACAGCCTACGGGCTAAAAATCTTGGCGTAGCTGAAGTGGTATTGGCCAAACAATTAAACGTTAGACGCCTTCAAAATGGTCTGACTAAGCTGCTTGCATCGGAGCAAGTGAAACAAAATTGTGCCACAATCGAAAATAAAGCGCGCCTTGGAGCTGAACCTTCATGGCTTATTGAACGAGTCGAGGCTGCATTAAGTATTACGCCCTTGCAATTGAATAGTGCCGATTCGGGGCGTGTCATGATTTAGCGCCGCATGCCCTCAGAAACAGGCATCTACGCTTAGCGCCACCAAACTTAGGACTTCACCGCATGCAACAAAACACCACGATAATCGATGTTCCGAATAACAGCGAAATCAGCCGCCATCTACACGGCGCTTATTTTTTTGATTGCTATGAAATGCCCGTTGAGTTCGGCTCAAAGTCAGCGCTCGAAATCTATCTTGACGTCGTTGCCAAAACGCCGCGATGGGTCAACACATTGATGACGATTCGTAATCGCGCGGTTACCCTGGTTGGGCTAAAGGATCTGGGGCGTCTATCCGACATCAAACCGTCTAAATCTGCAGGCGATTACAAAGTAGGTGACCGCATCGGCATTTTTTCTTTGCTATTTCTCAGCGACAAAGAAATCATTCTGGGTGATTCAGATAAACATCTTGAGGCTAGAGTTTCTGTATGTAAACTTGCAGAAGGCGCGCACCATTCGGTTGCGGTTTCTACTGTGGTACATATTCATAACATGCTCGGGCGCGTCTATTTGTTTTTTGTTGTTCCCGTTCACAAGATAATCGTGCCCGCCATGTTAAGCCGAACGGCGAGTAACGCGTCTGGTGTATAACACATTCAATGAGCATAATTACAGCCTCACAATGAGAGACCAATACCATGATCAAACTCTATCAATTTGAACCCGCCTTCGGCCTGCCCAACGCCAGCCCGTTTTGTATGAAACTGGAAAATTATTTGCGCATGACAGCACTGCCATTTGAAATTCCCGCGCCCAGCATGAAAGATTTGCAAAAAGCGCCCAAGGGCAAAATGCCCTATATCGACGATAACGGAAAGATACTCGCTGATACTTCGTTCATCATCGATTACCTTAAATCCACTTACGGCGACAAACTCGATGGCTGGCTGAGTGCGGAACAGAAAGCGGTGGCGCTGGCGTTTCAACGCCTGATGGAGGAAGACCTTTATTGGACCGTAGTGCATACCCGCTGGGCGGACCCTGAAGGATGGGCAAAGACCAAACCGGCGTTTTTTGGCAGAATGCCGGTGCCGCTGAAATGGTTCGTTCCCTCGCTCGCACGGCGCGGCCTGATAAAAGAAATGCACGGCCACGGCATGGGTCGCCATACCGCTGAAGAAGTCCATACCATCGGCAAACGCGACATTACTGCACTGGCGGACTTCCTCGGCGACAAGCCTTATATGATGGGCAACGAACCGTGCTCGCTTGACGCGACTGCCTATGCGTTTCTTGCGAATCTTGTCTTGGCGCCCGTCGAATCAGTGCTGAAACAACACACAGAACAGTATCCGCAACTAAAAGCCTACTGCGAACGCATGCGCAGTCGTTATTATTCATGAGCTTGCGCGACACCAAACTTGAACCTTGCCGAATGAGCACAATTCGCGGATAATCCGTTCCTCACCTCTTGCCGGGGTGGCGGAACTGGTAGACGCGCTGGACTCAAAATCCAGTGTTGGCAACAACGTGAGGGTTCGAGTCCCTCCCCCGGCACCAAGTTTTCAGCGGTATTTCTCGAACCACCCCAAACCTTCTATGGTCGTTGTTTTCGGTTTGTATTCGCAGCCTATCCAGCATTGGTATTTCAATTCGTCTAATAGTTTGAATAACTGCGGATAATTTATTTCGCCGCTATCGGGCTCATGTCGTCCCGGTACATTGGCGATTTGTATGTGCCCGACATGCGGCAGATAGCGGCGGATGTTGGCTTCTAACTCTTCGCCCATCATTTGCATGTGATACATATCCATTTGCATCTTAATATTCGGCGTGCCGACTTCCTGGCAAATGGCAAAGGCTTCGGCCTGCGTGTTGAGAAAGTAGCCTGGCATGTCGTGGGTGTTGATCGGCTCGATCATCAAGGTGAACTGATGTTTGGCTAATTCTGTCGCGGCGTATTGCAAGTTGCTGACATAAGTTTTTCGCAGCACATTTTTATCACTACCTGCAGGCAATATGCCCGCGAGCACATGGATGCGCGGGCAATTGAATGCTTGAGCGTATTCGATTGCGCTCGCCACGCCCTCGGCAAATTCATTCTCGCGTCTTGGCAAAATGGCGATGCCGCGTTCACCTGCGCTCCAATTTCCCGGCGGCATATTGAACAAAACATTTTGCAATTGATGTTGTTTGAGTAGCGCGGCGATTTCTTCGGCAGGAAAATCATAAGGAAATAAAAACTCCACGGCATTGAATCCCGCTTTTGCGGCAGCTTCAAAACGATCCAGAAACGGCAGTTCGGTGAATAAAAAACTCAGATTGGCGGCGAATAAAGTCATGAAAATAGTTGAATATAATCAATTAGTTACATTATACAGCAAAATGCGCTTTATTCACGCATTAAACAGGAACCACGAAGCATCCGAGCGGTCAATCAATCGCGCCTATAATACGCACAACATCAATAAGAGGTCATTCTACCGTGGCAACATCTGACTTATCTAAACTCAGCATCGACCGTAGCAACCCACTGACACGCAAACCGAAATGGTATCGGCGCAAATTTGTTTGGCTGATCGCGCTGGCCATACTAGGCGCATTCTTGTTTTCTGCGCGGGCAAAATTTTCTGGCGTAACTGAAGTGGAAACTGCCGCCGTCTCGACGACTTATCCCTCGCAAGGATTTACTTTACTCAATGCGACCGGCTTTGTGGTCGCGCAACGTAAAGCCTCTGTCGCTACCAAAGCCACTGGCCGACTCGAATGGCTCGGCGTGCGTGAGGGCAGCGTGGTGAAAGCAGGCGAAGTGATTGCGCGTTTGGAAAACCGCGATGTAAATGCGACGCAGGACCAAGCCGCCGCCAACATCAATGTTGCCAAAGCGAACCTCGAACAAGGCCTAGCCGAACTGAAAGACGCCGAGCAGGCCTTCAAGCGTTCGCAGGATTTACTCGACAAAGGTTTTATCTCCGGCGCATCCCACGACAGCGCAGCGGCGCGTTTGAATAAAGCCAAAGCGACCATCAACAGTTTGCGTGCAGGCATTGCCGCCGCCGGCGCAGGCAATCGCGTCGCGCAAGTTTCCGTCGAACAAACTTTAATCCGCGCGCCGTTTGACGGCGTGGTGCTGACCAAAAACGCCAACGTCGGCGACATCGTCACCCCCTTCTCTTCTGCTGCGGGCACGACCGGCGCAGTGGTAACGATGGCGGACATGAGCACGCTGGAAGTTGAGGCCGATGTATCGGAAGGCAACCTGGCGAAAATCAGTGTCGGGCAACCGTGCGAAATTTTGCTCGAAGCTTTTCCGGATACACGTTATGCAGGCAGCGTAGTGCGCACTGTGCCAACGGTAGATCGTTCCAAAGCAACCGTGCTCGTAAAAGTGAAATTCAACGAACCCGACGCGCGCATCCTGCCGGAAATGAGCGCCAAGGTCGCGTTCCTGTCGCGCGAAGCGAAGGCCGATGAGAAAAAAGCGGTGACAGTGACACGTAAAGAAAGCATCACCCAGCGCGACGGAAAAAATGTGGTGTTCGTTTTAGCTGGCGATAAAGTCAAACAAGTGGCAGTGGAAAAAGGCAGCGCCGTTGGCGAATTGGTGCAAGTGAGCGGCGTGAATGTCGGCGACAAATTAGTATTGAATCCGCCCGAAAAACTCACTGATGGCGGCGTCGTCAAACTGGCGAAAAAATAATCATGGCGGACAACCTACCCATTGTCGATATTCGTCATATCGTCAAATCGTATAAACGCGGCGACCAGCGCGTGCCGGTTCTGCAAGATATTTCTTTGCGTATTTACCAAGGCGATTTTCTCGCGCTGATGGGCCCGTCCGGCTCAGGCAAAAGTACGCTGCTGAATTTAATCGCTGGCATCGACAAACCGGACAGCGGCGAATTGCTGGTCGAAGGCGTTGATATCACTCAGCTCGGCGAAGGCCAGCTCGCCGATTGGCGCGCCAGCCATGTCGGTTTTATTTTTCAGTTTTATAATTTGATGCCCGTGCTCACCGCCTTTGAAAATGTCGAACTGCCGCTGACGCTGACAAATTTAAGCCGGCGTGAACGGCGTGCGCGCGCGGAGCTGGCATTGGAAATGGTCGGCCTGAGTGATCGTATGACGCACTACCCGAATGAACTCTCCGGTGGCCAGCAGCAGCGCGTGGCGATTGCGCGCTCGATTATTTCCGACCCGACCTTGATCGTCGCCGACGAGCCAACCGGCGATCTGGACCACGCTTCCGCTGCTGACATTCTCGATTTGCTCGACCGGCTCACCAGTGAATTACGCAAAACCATCATCATGGTGACGCACGATCCACGCGCCGCATCGCGCGCCCGTCGCGTGCAACATCTGGAGAAAGGTGTGTTGATTGAATCACAGGAAAATAATGCTTTAGTGACTTCGCCGGGCTGAAATGAATTTTCTCAAACTCATTTTCCGCAACGCCTTCCGCCACAAGCTGCGCACCGGCTTGACCATCTTTGGCATCGTCGTCGCGATTTTAGCGTTTGGCTTATTACAAACCGTCGTCACCGCTTTCTATGCTGGCGCCAACGCTGCTTCGAGCACGCGATTGGTGTCGCGCAACGCGATTTCACTCACTTTCTCTTTGCCGATTTCGTATCGCGCGAGGGTGAAAGGCGTAGATGGCGTGACCAGCGTCGGTTATGCCAATTGGTTTGGCGGCATTTATCAGGAACCGAAAAACTTTTTTCCGCAGTTCGCTATCGATGGTGCGACTTATCTCGATTTGTATCCGGAATACAAATTGACGCCAGCCGAGCGCGACGCGTTTTTGCGTGACCGGCGTGGTTGCATCGTCGGACGCAAACTTGCCGATACGTTCGGTTTCAAAATCGGCGACGTAATTCCGATTAAAGGCACGATCTTTCCCGGTAAATGGGAGTTCGTCGTCCGCGGGATTTTTGAAGGCGCAGAAGCCGCGACCAACACCTCACAACTACTATTCCAATGGGATTATTTGAACGAGACAATGTTGAAAACCGTTCCACGTCGCGCCAATTACACCGGCGTGTATATCGTCGGCATCAAGAGCGGCGACCGCGCGGCGGAAATCAGCCGCGCCGTGGATGAACAATTCCGCAACTCGCTCGCCGAGACCTTGACCGAAACAGAAAAATCTTTTCAACTTGGCTTCGTCTCCATGTCCGACCAAATCGTCGCAGCGATCCGCGTCGTGTCGTTTGTGGTGATCCTGATTATTCTCGCTGTGGTCGCCAACACCATGGCAATGACTGCGCGCGAACGCTTGTCCGAATACGCCACGCTGAAGGCATTAGGCTTTGGGCCGATCTATGTCGGCGCGTTGATTTTCGGCGAATCGCTCGCGCTCGCATTGATCGGCTGCGTCATCGGCATTGGTCTCACTTTCCCGATGGCAAAAGGATTTGCTGCGGCGGTCGGCACCATGTTCCCGGTTTTTGCCGTCTCCAACGAAACGGTGCAAATGCAAATCGCGTGCGCCTTCGCGGTCGGCATTCTCGCGGCGATATTGCCGAGCCGACGCGCTGCCACAGTAAAAATCGTCGATGGATTGCGCAGCATCGCATAAAAATAATTCAATTTAATCAAATACTTATATAAATATCCCGGATGAGCATTTTTTCCACCTTCAGCCGTTCTTTCAGCATCCCCTTTTCGTACATCATGCGAAATTTGTGGACGCGCAAACTCACAACCTTGCTCACGGCGGGCGGACTGGCGCTGGTTGTTTTCGTATTCGCTACGGTGTTGATGTTGA
>JAYVJD010000360.1:0-2437 GCA_043769625.1 Pseudomonadota bacterium
CATGGAAAAGCAAATTTTGTGCCATGCAATTTGACTGGCTTTTTACTATCTGTTCGCTCCAGTTCGTGCGGCAAATTGTCACTTACCGCATGATTTATACCTTCGTGCGGGATCTTCTTTGTTGACGCGCCGACAACGCTGTCGGAAAGACAACAATTCTTCACGATTGCGCCGTTGCGTTTCTAGCAACCATAGCGCTGCAAGATTTCGCGATTCACCTCAATACCCAAGCCCGGGCCGCGCGGAATATCTACGCAACCATCGCGCTGCAACACCGCCGGCGAGATTAAATCACGACGGAAAGGATGAGACGACGTGTCATATTCCAGGATGGGTTCAGTCGGAAACATGGCGTGATGGCTCACCGGCAGCGCGGCGATTAATTGCAGCGACGCGGCTTGCGCGACGCCCGAACCCCAGACATGCGGATTAACTTGCACGCCGTGGCTTTGCGCCAGTGCGGTAATGTGGCGGCAGGCGCTAAAGCCGCCTGCGGAACCGATATCCGGCTGGGCGACATCGACACAACCGCGTCCGATCAGTTCGCGAAAGCCAAATAACGTGTGCTCGTTTTCGCCCCCGGCGATCGGTATGTTGAGCTTTTCCCGCAGCATGCGATAGCCGTCATAGTCTTCGGGCGCGACGGGCTCTTCGTACCAGCGCAAATTGTATTGCTCGAGGCCCTTGCCCAAACGCAGCGCGTCGCTCAAGCCATATCCATGATTGGTATCAACCATTAACGTCACTTCACACGAACCCAGTGCACGCTTTATCTCGGCCATGACCTTAAGATCGTCGTCTAAGCCATAACCCAGCTTAACCTTCATGGCACGAAATCCGGACTCATAGTGAGCGATCGCTTCTTCGCCAAGGCGCGTAGCTTCGCCTTGTCCATTGATACGATAAAACCCTGTGGCGTAAGCCGACACGGTTTTGCGGAAAAACCCACCCAACAAAGTCGCGATTGGTACGCCGAAATGATTCCCCGCGATATCCCAAAGTGCAATGTCCAGCGCGCTGATCGCCGCAACAACCGAACCTTTGCGGCCGTAGTCCCGAGTCTGGTGATACATGCGATGCCATAACACTTCCGTTTCCAACGGATCGGCGCCTAAGATCAAGGGCTTGAGCGCGTATTCAATGGCCGCGGCGGAAATTTGCGGCGGTTCGAGGCCCTGATTAAACGCTTCGCCCCAGCCGGTGATGCCGGCGTCGGTGCTAATTTCGACGATAGTTGCCGAGCGTTTGTGCACCCAACCTTGCGAGAACGCGAACGGCTGGGTGAGCGGTGTGTGTAATGCATAAGTTTTGACGTCAGTAATTTTCATCGTCTAATTTTTCGTTCCAATTCTTGCAGTTTCTCATTCAAAAAGTGCCATTCTTTGGGATCGGTAATCCGCCCGCTTTGTAGCAAGCCGCCGAGCAGCACCTTCGCGCTTTCCAATTCATTCAGATCTTCGCGAATAAAAATATCCATTTGCTGCGCCCAGTGAGGTACCTCTTTGCTGGTCGCGTTGTCACGCAATGCCGCCGCGTAGGTCGCTGCCAGCGCTAAATCTTTCAACTGATGCTTCGCAATCAACACGCCGTGGGCAAGCCATGGCCAGCGTCTATTGGGGTCTTGCAAAAAAGCCCGGTAAACGAAATCCAACATCTGTCGCTGTTTTGCGGCAACGGGCACTTCGCCATAAAGCCGGCTCGCGCTCAACAACGGATATTGGCCAGCCGGATCGAGCGCCAACATTTTAGTCAGCCACTGCACCACCCGGTCATAGTCCAAATCGCGAAACGGAATACTCACACCCGGCTGATTGTCGAACGCTTGCAGATAAAGCATCAACAGTTTGGCCAGCGCGATCGGTTCATCCAAACTCATCGCGCGTAACGCCGGTACGCTCGGCAAGGCCGGCAAATCGGTCGCCCGCGCTTGCGGGCTCGGTATTTTCCAGTGCACAAAAAATTGCAGCGCAAGCGTCGCCAGCAAAATTGCCATAACCGGCAACGACGCGGCGCGAATAGGTCGCGAGCGCATGTTAGAAACTCTTCCGTTTCAAGTCGAACAGCGCCGCCACGCTCAACAACGCCGCATAAATCACACTCTGTGCGATGAGCCACGGCAGATCGATATTGGCGGAATGGGGGTCAAGCAGCCAGCCGGTTTGTGTGAACAAATCCAAGCGCGGCAAAAAAAATGCGATGCTGTCGAGCACGTAGTTAGCAACGCGATCCAGCAGCGAATTTTCTTGGCTCAGTCGGCTGCTGCCGATAAGTTGCAACGCCGCCATCGAACGCGACAAGGCGTAACACCCGGCAACCGCCGCCAGTGCGCCGACGACTTGATTGAAGGTCAGTACGCAAAATAAACTCAGTGCGGCCACAATAGTGAGCTCAAAAAATAACGATAAACCCCACAGCAACGCGCGATTCGCAGTGGCGA
>JAYVJD010000361.1:0-6632 GCA_043769625.1 Pseudomonadota bacterium
GCGGCGATGAGTTTGTCTTGGTGTTACCCAATCTGACGGATATTGATCAAGCGACGATGTTGGGGCAAAAAATTATCAGCGCGCTGAACCAGCCATTTATATTGGAAAGTGGCAGCACCGTCATCCGCGCCTCGGTTGGCATTGCGCTCTTTCCCGATCACACCAGCGACGCTGCCGAACTGATCGAACGCGCTGACAAAGCGATGTACAACGCTAAATCAAAGGGTAAAAATATTGCAGTGTTGTGGAAACCATGATGAAAACTTTGTCAGTGATCTCATCTACCCCCGCTATTTACCCCCTCAGCAAAATTAGACTGCTGCAAAGATTTTCCTTAGTCCAAACCCAAAATTAATCTGCTTTTAGCTCCTTGAATAGCATCAGGTTTTCGCTAGGCCCGATACCCCAGTTTGAACTTTCTGCGCTACGCGCATCTATAACTAAACCATGGATGCTTACGCTGCTGTGTGCGTAGCTCCTCCTTTTTGGCATGAATCGTATGGGGGCTTCACTTGCCTGGACACGCATGTCAGTTTACAGCGGCATGATCGCTTTTCAAGCATGACTGCCGGATCATAATCAGGAGAATCATTATGTTTATCCAACCTAAATTTACGGCAATATCCTTGCTAGTTGGGGCCAGTCTTTTACTGTTACCGACGGCACAAGCGAAAGGTATGAGTGACTACGATGCCTATGATGACTTGAGCGGCACGCATGCCAGCAAGCAGTACGATCCAAATCAATCCGGCGCCCAGGGTCGTGAAGGCATGGCGGGCGAAGCGGGCCCAGCGGGCAAAAAAATGTTACACGCGATGCGCGACAATATGGACGTCTATGATGCCTACGAAGAGTTAAGCGGAACGCATGCGACGAAAAGAACTTTCGTCTCTGGTGCACAAGGACGCAGTGGCGCAGAAGGCGCGGCAGGTTTGGCAGGCAGCCAATCCTCCGACGCGTCGCCGTTGTTTCGTATCCCCGGCGATGTCGAAAATGGCTGCAGCAAATATTTGCGCTGCGGAGATTAATTAACTCAAAAAAATAGGCACGGCTTGTAGCTGTGCCTATTTTTTATTTAGAAAAGTTGTCGTGGGGTTGTAATTTATAACTCATTGATTTAATTAAATTATTTATCTTAAGCCAGTAGAATTAAACCCCGCGTTAGCGAGTCGTTTTTCGCCTTGATTATCCGCCACGCCCAACTCCAGCATGACTTGTTGCACAAAGCTTTTATGTGCGTCAGGACAGCACGCATACCATTGCAGCAAATATTCGCGGATGTCGGTGGCAGCGATTTGTTTGTCGTGATTGAGATAAGAAATGGCACCCCAACTTTGCGGATGCTGCTCGAATAAACGTAATAATCGCTCGGCAACAATTTCATTGCTGGCGCGTCGATACGGATCAACCCGCACTGCCTGCTCATTCTGGCTAAACCAATTGGCCAGCGTCGTCCCTTGGGGCAAGGTGCGATGGGATTCAAGCTGCATTTCTTCCGCGTAACGACGCAGCGCTGGGGCATAGTCCTTCCATTGTGCATACGGCGGCGAGATCTCCCACGTGCTGGCCATTTTCTTCAGCGCGAACAGTGAGGCTGCCTCGCAGATCGATTCTTCAAACCACTGATTCGGATCATTCAACTTGGCTTGGCGCACCGCGCTATTATCAAAATTCGACAACACATGCGTGAGCTCGTGCGCAAATTGATACGCGAGTTGACTCCAGTGTCGATCTTTTGCAGTGAGTAAAATAACGTACTGGCCCCCGGATACTCTTTCATACAAGGCAATCGGCGTATCGTCGCCGTGCTCGACTTTAATCAGTGGTAATTTTCCGTGGGGGAAGTAGGGTTCGAGTTCGGCGGCGACAGAATACAGCACGCGCTCGACGTCTTCTTTATCGGCATTTCCCCAACCGCCATCGACTACCCGGATATCCAGGCCGCGTTTATTCAGCTTAGTTTTAACGATGGAAAAATCTTCGGCATGGCCTGAAGTAGGATGAATCAGCATGGCGAAAAACAAGCTCAAGCTCATTAACGCCCGATTCGTCCAGGACTTTTTTTGCGACGCAGAAACTTTGACGGTGACAGGCATATTCACCTCGATATTTGATTCAAACTAGCGATTAGTTTGCGCCTACCCGACGCCTGGCACAATAGGGTCGGAGGTAAATATATGTTACGCCTTGCTGTCCTTATGAATGTCATCGACCCAGCGCACTTCTTCCGGCGGCTCGATGGTGGGAATGTCCAGATTGACCACGACGGCTTCCTGATCGCTGCGAACCAGGACGCATTCCAGTTTTTCGTCGCTGCTGGCGTTAATTTCCTGATGCGGCACATACGGCGGCACAAAAATAAAATCGCCCGGCCCTGCTTCCGCAGTAAATTCGAGGTTATTTCCCCAGCGCATACGCGCACGACCTTTCACCACATAAATCACACTTTCCAGCGCGCCGTGATGATGCGCACCGGTTTTCGCGTTGGCCAGAATATTGACTGTACCGGCCCAGAGTTTTTGTGCGCCGACGCGGTCAAAATTAATCGCCGCTGCACGTTCCATGCCCGGCGTTTGTGCCGTGTTCGAATCCAGTTCGTTGGCGCGCACGACGCGAACGCCATGAAACTTCCAATTCATTTTTTTCGTTTCTTCTGCCATTTTATTTATCCCAGAAATTAAGCCGTACCGCCTACGGTCAAATCATCGATGCGCAAGGTTGGCTGGCCGACACCGACCGGCACGCTCTGTCCATCCTTGCCGCACACGCCAACGCCCGGATCAAGCTTCATATCGTTACCAATCATGCTCACGCGCGTCAGCACATCGGGGCCGTTGCCGATCAGTGTCGCGCCTTTGACAGGGTAGGTCACTTTGCCGTTTTCAATCATATAGGCTTCTGCAGCGGAGAAAACAAATTTGCCGCTGGTGATATCGACTTGGCCGCCACCAAAATTTGCCGCGTACAAACCTTTTTTGACTGACTTGATAATGTCTTCCGGATCTTTATCACCATTCAACATAATCGTATTGGTCATACGCGGCATCGGCATGTGCGCATACGATTCGCGTCGGCCATTGCCGGTCAACGGCATATTCATCAAGCGCGCATTCAAGCTGTCTTGCAGGTAACCCTTAAGAATGCCGTTTTCGATTAACACCGTGCGTTGGGTCGGGTTGCCTTCGTCGTCGATATTGAGCGAGCCGCGTCGGTTGGCAATCGTGCCATCGTCAATCACGGTCACGCCGGGGGCGGCCACGCGCTCGCCCATGCGGTCCGCAAATGCCGAACTGCCTTTGCGATTAAAATCGCCTTCAAGCCCGTGGCCGATCGCTTCGTGCAGCAAAATACCGGGCCAACCGGAACCCAACACCACCGTCATGGTGCCTGCTGGCGCGGCCTTCGCGCTCAAATTCGTGACGGCCTGATGCACCGCGTCTTTGGCATATTGCTGCAACACTTCATCAGTGAAATATTGGTAATCAAAGCGCCCGCCACCGCCGCCGGAGCCTTGCTCACGTGTTGCACCAGACTCGGCAATGACGGTGACCGACAGCCGCACCAAGGGTCGTACATCGGCCGCCATCATGCCGTCGTGACGAGCCACCAGCACCACTTCGTATTCGCCGGCCAAGCCCGCCATGACTTGGACCACGCGCGGATCGATTTCGCGGCAATATTTTTCCAAGCGTTCTAGCAAACGAACTTTTTCCGTGTCGGGCAAACTGGCGAGCGGATCTTGCGGCAAATATAAATTTCGGCCACTGCCGTGTTTAACCGGCACCGCAGCAGTGCTGCCGCCTGCTCGCGCGATGGCGCGCGTGGTATGCGCCGCGGACTCAAGCGCGGCGAGATTGATGTCGTCGGAGTAGGCAAACGCGGTTTTTTCACCGCTGATCGCGCGCACGCCGACACCTTGATCAATATTGAAGCTGCCGGATTTCACCTGGCCTTCTTCAAGACTCCAGCTTTCGTGGCGGCTGTATTGAAAATACAAATCGGCGTAATCAACTTGATGCGTCATGATGCTGCCGAAAACCCTGGTCAGCGCGCCTTCATCCAGCGCGAACGGTGTGAGCAAAGTATTTTGTGCCGTGTAGAGCAAAGTTTCAGTTGTCATATGTAATAAAAGTTCAATTTAATCAAATACTTACGTTAAAGAGAGATATCATGCTTTGAGTAGATAAAACATGGTGCTGAAGTCGTATATTACAAGCCGTGTCGTTATAAAGTGCGGTGACTCAAGACGGGCAAGTTCTGGCGAATTTTTTGCGTCGCCTGCAAATCGATATCAGCGACAAAAAACCCCGCGCCTTTATCCAAGCGATTCACTACTGTACCCCATGCGTCGACCAACAAGCTATGGCCATGTGTTTCACGGCCGGACGGATGCGTGCCGCCCTGCGCCGGCGCGACGACATAACATTGGTTTTCAATCGCGCGTGCGCGCAATAAAGTTTCCCAATGCGCAACGCCAGTGGTCTCGGTAAAAGCGGACGGTACAAAAATAATATCGGCGCCCTGCATAGCGCGGTACATCTCGGGAAAGCGCAAGTCATAGCAAATCGACAAGCCTAATTTGCCGAACGGCGAGTCGATCATGACCACTTGATTGCCCGCTTCGATGGTACGCGATTCGGCATACTGTTCGTTCTCCGTCGCGAATTCAAACAAATGAATTTTGTCGTAGCGAGCCACAGTAGCGCCTGCATCGCTCAACACCAAACAGCTATTACGCACTTTATTTTGATTGCCGCAGACGAGCGGAATCGAGCCAGCGACCAGCCACACTTTCAACCGCACAGAAATCTCGCGCAGAAAATCTTGGATCGGGCCGCCGCCCTCGCGCTCACGCGCGGCGACTTTGTCGGTGTCTTTCAAACCCATGATAGCGAAATATTCAGGCAAGGCAACGATCTGCGCGCCCTCGCCTGCGGCCTGCGTGATCAAGCGTCCGGCTTCGCGCAGATTATCGGCCACCGTCGGACCGGACACCATTTGCACAACGCCGACACGAGAAAAAATTTGATTAACTAACATAAATTATTCCCACCCATTCGGTAATAGCGTGGCCGAAGGTAATTGAATTTTATTCACTTGCGGATCGTCCCACGTTCCCGTTACCGCGTAGTTGTACGCCGCAATCTGGCCAAACGGATTTTTTAATAATTTTTGCAACACATACGAGACGAGCCCAGCAACCGGTCCGCCCAATAATGTTGTCGCGATCGCCACGGTATCGCTGGCAGCCGGAATCACTTTGACGCGCAAGTTTTGGTTTTCCTCGGCTAGATTCACACTGCCTTCCATCGTCACAATCGCAGCCGTGCCGTTGATAACAAAATCATTGGTCGCCATCAAGCCTTTGTTGATGACAAAACTGCCGACCATATCGTCAAAGGCAAAGCCGCTACTGAATACATCGCGAAAATCCAGCGTGATCCGCCGTGGCAACGCTTGCAGCGATATCAATGACAATAATTTTCCCGCCCCGGAGGGAATTTGTAAAAACTGCCCCTTCTCCGCCTCGAGACGGAAATTTCCGGTCAGAATCGTCGGCGAAAACTCGTACGGATTACCAACCCATGAAAGCTTACCCACAATATTTGCCGTACCGCCCTTCACGCTATCCGGTTGCCCGAGATGGCCGAGAAATTTTCCAATGTCGCGCACATCCAACTTCATATCCATCGCGGTTTGGGGCTTAGCGGGCAAGCCTTGCCACAAGCCCGTTGCCTCAAGCGTCGCATCAGGCATGATGAGCTTGAGTTTTTCCAGCTTCCAATTTCTCGCCTCCGGCTTGGCTTGCAACTCCAACTTCCCCAATACGCGGGTTTTAATTTTGAATGCATCCGCAACAATATCCAGCGTCGGGAACTCTACTTCGGCCGGGATATTTGGCGTTGCTGGGCCAGGCTCAGTGGCAATGGTTTTTTCATCGATGCTATCCGGTACGGAGAAGCGATCAAAGCGCGCAATCACCGTTCCCTGTCCTTCCGGTTTCCATGTCAGCGTGCCATTGATATCGTTGCTGGTAATCTTGCTTTGCCAAGCCGTGCCGTTACGTTCGGCTTCCACGCGCGTGACGCCGATCAGTTTATCCAGCGCAATCAGTTTGGTGACGGTCAAATCAAAACCGTTCAGACCCATGCCTGACGCCTCAAACTGCGCGCCGGGCTTCGCGGTTTTGCGCAGATAGCTGCGCCACGAATCAAGATTTAATGTATCCAAGGCACCGGTGACAAAAAAACCATCCCGCGCTTGAAATTCCGCATCGGTATTCAAGGCAAACGTGCCTTTGCGCAGGCGCCATTCACCTTTGTCGTCTTGCGTGCGCAATACCACGCCCTTCATTTCTTTGCCTAGGCTAAATTCATATTGCTCTTGCCCTACTGCTGGCGTTTTCCGTTCAAGATGTAGCGGCAACGTATTGCCGGCCAGTTTTTTTAACGGCTCCGGCAAAGAGGACACGATGCCGAGCAAATCGGTATCGACAACAATGGCAGCGACGCCTTTTTCAATGCTCGCTTTCGCCTTCCAGTCGGTCGTGCCCTCCATCCAGTCTTGCGCCGGGATATTCAGTGCGGCCAGCATTTCATCGATGTTGGCCTTACCCGTCACATCGACCACCA
>JAYVJD010000362.1:0-2431 GCA_043769625.1 Pseudomonadota bacterium
CTATGGCTTCGGCCGCGTTCACCTCGGGATGAGCTGCGAGGGGCGCGACATGCGCGTGCAGTGGGCGCTTGAAGAAACCGGCTTGCCCTATCGCTTCCACGCGCTCGACTATGTCGGTGGTGAGTTCGACGGCCCTGCCTACAGTCAGCTCAGCTATTTCCATCAGGTGCCGGTGATAGACGATGACGGCTTTATCGTTGGCGAATCCGGTGCGGTGCTGCTCTACATCGCCGAGAAGGCGGGCAAGCTGATCCCCACTGACTTGGCCGGGCGCACGCAGGTTGTGCAGTGGAGCTTCGCCGCGCTCTCAACTGTCGAGCGGCCGCTGTTCGAGATATCGATGATCGACATCGGCGTGCGCGGCGAGGGGGCTCGCACGGGGCGGGCGACGCTGGTAAAGGAAGCCGCCCGTTCCTTTGACGGGCTAGAGCGCCGACTTGATGGCCGCGAGTGGTTAGCGTGCGCCGAGTTCACGGTCGCTGACATTCTCCTCGCTACAGTCCTGCGGCATGTTCGCAAAACCGATCTCATTAAAACCTATCCGCAGCTGAAGGCCTATTACGCGCGGGCTTTGGCGCGGCCTGCGTGGCAGCGCACATTGCGGCTCTGCGATGAGCGGCAGGGCGTGACAGAGGTAGACCTTCGCTGAAGCAACCTGTGCCACATCCCGATCCAATACCATGTTATGAAAACGTTGAATTCTTTCACCCGCAATTTCGAATAGCAAAATTCATTCATCATCAAAGGAGATTTAAATGAGAACGCTTATGCAAGAGGGAAAATCACACCATACATATTTGAGTATCGGCGAACTCAGCCGATTGATAAAAGAAAAAAAGGTTTCACCGACGGAAATTGTTAAAGAATGTCTGAAAAGAATCGAACAAATTAACCCAACGCTCAACGCCTTTATTACGGTGACTGCCGAACAAGCCTTGCAGCAAGCCGAAGAAGCCGAAGCGGAAATCAAAAACGGAAACTGGAAAGGAAACTTGCACGGCATTCCCGTGGCGTTCAAAGATATGTTCGATACGGCAGGCATCAAAACAACCGCCGCGTTCGAGCATTTCAAGGACCGCGTGCCGAAAAAAGACGCGGAAGTTGTTATCAAACTTAAAGAAGCCGGCGCGATCATCATTGGCAAGACGAATATGCACCAATTGGCAATGGGAACGACTTCAGTCGTCAGCTATTTCGGCAGCGTTCGCAACCCGTGGCAAACCGATTACATCGCGGGCGGTTCGTCGGGCGGTTCTGCGGCGGCTATGGCGGCAGGGTTATGTTATGCGACGGTTGACACGGATGCCATCGGTTCGTGCCGTCTGCCCGCTTCGTGCTGTGGTGTCATCGGCTTTAAACCAACGAACGGATTAATTAACCCCGAAGGAATTTTGGAAGGCGAACAAGCCGATGAATCAATCATGAAATTGTCGAGTCCGGCTTTTATGTGCCGCACGGCGGAAGATGCTGCGATTCTTCTAAACATTCTCGGCGATTCAAGTAAATTCAACAACAAGAACGGCGCGACGATTAAATCTACTGAAAATATACGGATTAGTATCGTCAAAAATTTTACGGTGAACGATGAATTACGCACCGGTTTTTCAAAAGCGGTCGAGGTATTTCGCGCTTCGGGTTTTACCGTGAGTGAGTTGGAAGTGCCGTTTGAAAAAGCTTCGTTCGATGTTAAAAATATTGAAGCCGACCGCAAAACGATCTCCGAAACGCTTTTCAAAGATGCGGACATTTTGATTCTGCCGACGACGGCGGAAACCACGCCGACGATTGAGGAAGCCGAAAAAAGAGAAAAGTCGACGGTGAAAAATGAGGTCGCGTTTTCTCCGAGCAATACATTTTTTTGTAATTATTTCGGCTTACCGGCAATCAGCGTTCCGTGCGGATTCGATAAAAACGGCTTGCCGCTGGGATTACAAATTGTTGGACGGCAATGGGGCGAAGGCAAAGTTTTGGCTGTGGCAAGCAGTTTTCAAACCCTGACCGAATGGCATCTGCAACATCCGTCTGCGTTTGGTTAATTGCTCACAATACGACGTTTGGTATCAATACAGTTTTTACATTGACGTGGTGTGTTTGATTCGCAATTGCCGGTGACAGTTTTGCCTTTTCTGGATGGAAAGGCTTCTTCAGCAAATTGGGCTAATTGGCCCAAATAGGCGAAGGAAAAATTTATGAACCACAAAATCCTGCATCACCTCACGATCCCCGGCGAGAGCGCCCAGTACCGCGTTGCACGCAACAAACTCCTCACCGAGGAGATGGTATTGCGACGACAGATAGAGAGCGTCGCAGCACTTCGCCGGGCGCTGCCTGCAGGTGGCACGGTTGCGCAAGATTATTTGTTCGATGGCGACGATGGGCCGTTGAAGCTGTCGGATTTATTCAAGCCCGGCAAGGACACCCTCGCCATTTA
>JAYVJD010000363.1:0-2427 GCA_043769625.1 Pseudomonadota bacterium
CCAGCGCGTATTGTTCAACAATGCCTTCGGAAATTATCGGGACATTCTGTACAAAGTCACCGTCAGCCCGGGCATGGGGCAATATTTGAATATGGTGAATAACGATAAGCCCTATGGAACGTTCAGGCCGAATGAAAATTATGCGCGCGAATTGCTGCAATTATTTTCCATCGGCAAAGTAAAGTTGAATCCGGACGGTACGCCATTATTAGTCAATGGCGCGCCCGTGCCGACCTATGGACAAGCGGAAATTGAAGGCTTTGCTTTCACCTTTACTGGCTGGACGTATCCGCCGCTGCCAGGCAAAACACCAGTATTTTATTCGCCACGCTACTACGTCGGCGATATGGTCCCGATTCAATCGCACCACGCCACCAACAGCAAAAAATTGCTCGACGGCGTGACCTTGCCGGCTAACCAAACGGCGGAAAAAGATCTCAACGATGCGATTGATAATGTTTTCAACCATCCCAACGTCGGGCCGTTTGTGGGGAAATTTTTGATTCAACAGTTAGTCACCAGCAACCCAACGCCGGAGTATGTATCGCGCGTAACCAGCGCATTCAACAACAACGGTCAGGGCATACGCGGCGATATGAAAGCCGTTATCCGCGCCATTTTGCTCGACCCAGAAGCGCGTGGCGACAATAAAACCGACCCGAAATACGGCCATTTAAAAGAGCCTATCTTGTACTCCATGAATATCTTGCGCGCCCTCAACGGCAAGACGGATGGAAATGTAATCCGGTATTTCAATGAGACCATGGACCAGGAAGTATTTACCCCACCCAGCGTGTTTAATTACTATTCGCCGGATTATGTGTTGGCGACAGAAAAAATCAGTGCGCCAGAGTTCGGCATCCAGAATTCTTCCACGGCGACGGCTCGAATTAATTTTGCCGCCTCGATGTTGTTCAATGCGCCCGCCTACTACGACGCGGCGCAAAACAAATACGTGACGCCGCTGGGGGAAGCGGTAACCGGCGTTTATCGGGATGAAAATTTCAATGGCTCGATTGGCACAACAATCGATTGGACCAGCTGGAAGCTGATCGCCGCGGACACAAACAAATTGATTGAAAAAATCAATCTGCTGATGTTCCACGGCAACATGTCCGCAGCCATGAAAACCGCGATTGCGCGAGCGGTAAACACTCTCGCGCCCGACGATTTGTATGTGCGCGCGCGCACCGCCGTTTACCTATCCGTCACCTCACCGCAATATCAAGTGGAGCGCTGATCATGGCTACTAACCGCAGAGATTTTTTATTAAGCATCGGCGCTGTCGGCGCAGTCAGCAGTCTCAATTATTTCGGCGCGCTGAATGCGTTAGCGCAAACCGCGACGAGCGATTACAAGGCTTTAGTGTGTATTTTTTTGAATGGCGGCAACGACGGCAATAACACTATCATTCCCGTCGATGGTCGTTATGCCGATTACGCCAAGGTGCGCACCAGTGCCGACATCGGTTTGCCCAAACCCTCCGGTGCGCAATTGTTAAACCCACCCGGCGGCGGTGCGGCCCAATTCGGTTTGCACCCCGCCTTGGTTGATCTCGCGCCACTGTATAACGCAGGGAAAATGGCTATGCTGTTTAATGTCGGGACCCTGCTGCAACCGTTCAATTCGGTGACTGAATTCAACGCAGCCCCTTACACGCGCAAACCGGCGAATCTATTTTCCCATTCCGACCAACAACAGCAATGGCAGACCGGCATCGTGACGGAATTTTCGCGCACTGGCTGGGGTGGTCGCATCGCCGATCGACTGGGGGCATTGAATGGCATTGGGCCAATCCCGATGATTATTTCGCCCAACCATGCGTCTTTATTTATGGCGGGTGAAAATACCAGCCCGTTGACGATTCCTGCCAATGGCGGCTTCGGCTTGCAAGGGTTTGGCGACAGCCCGGGTAATTTTTATGGCCCGGCGTTTAAGGCGCGATACGAAGTGCTGCAAGAACTGTTGGCGCTTGATCGTGAGGCCGCTTTGGTGCGCGGCGCGGGGGATATTAACAAAGCCGCCATCGCCGCGAGTGAAGCCATCACCAACGTGTTGACCAACCCCAACAGCCTCGCCACCACGACATTTAATAATATTGCTGGCAACGCGGCGAATAGCTACTTTGGCCAATCTCTGCGCCAAGTCGCGCGCGTGATCGAAGCCAATAGTAGCCTGGGCCTCAAGCGCCAAATATTTTTTGTCGAGCTGCAAGGATTTGATAGCCACAACGATCATTTAAGCGGCCAACAAAGACTACTCGCCGAGCTGGGGCCGGCACTCAAAGCGTTTCACGACGCGATCGAAAAAATCGGCTTGGGCAATAACGTCACCACCTTTACCAATTCCGATTTCGGCCGCACCTTGTTGGCCGCATCGGGCGGGGGCACCGACCACGCCTGGGGTAATCATCACTTCATTATTGGC
>JAYVJD010000364.1:0-2425 GCA_043769625.1 Pseudomonadota bacterium
GGGGCGAAGACGCCCATGACGGCGCAGCGCATTTCTTCGCTGGCGGCTTGTTCGGGGAAGAGGCAGTGGTAGCACGGACTGGTGGCGTCGCGCAGGTCGAAGACGGAAATTTGTCCGTCGAAGCGTATTGCCGCGCCTGAGACTAAGGGTTTGCGATACTTCACGCAGGCGCGGTTGATGGCGTGGCGCGTGGCGAAGTTGTCGGAACAATCGAGCACGACGTCGGCTTTGCTGATTTGGTTTTCTAAATCGTCGCCTTCGAGTCGGCGTTGGATGGCGATGATGTTGATGTCGGGGTTGATGGTGTGCATCGTCCCTTTGGCCGACACTGCTTTGTTGATGCCGATAGAATCGTTGCGGTGCGCTATTTGCCGTTGCAAGTTGGTGAGATCGACGGTGTCACCATCGCAAATGGTGATGGTGCCGACGCCGGCGGAGGCGAGATATAAAGCGGAAGGCGAGCCGAGCCCACCCGCGCCGATGATCAGCGCTTTGGAAGCGAGCAAAGTTTCTTGCGCCTCGATACCGAGTTGGTTGAGCAGGATGTGGCGGGAATAGCGCAGGAGTTGATTATCGTTCATGTTTTTATTTTGACAGAAATTTTTGCCGCTTCCACGTCGGCAATAGAATTATTTTGCAGTAAAAAATAATCAATTAAATCAATATATTATGTTTACTCTTGCCACGGATCATAAGTGCCAAAACTCCACAGATGTCCTTCACAGTCAATACAACTGTAACCGCGCCCGCCGTAATCTTCATCTTTTATTTCCATCACAATTTTCGCGCCGGCCTTTTTCGCGCGCGCATAATGCACGTCGGCGTCAACGACGATTACATACGGGCTTTGCGTGCCGACACCGTTAAAGTCGCTTGGCATTTTCATCAGCTTGCCGAACGCATCGTCACGCGCAGAGCCGAGCATAATCATGCCGTTGCCGAATTTTAACTGTGCGTGAGCAATGGTGTCGTTTTCGCCGAGGACGATGAGATGTTTTTCAAAACCGAATGCATTACATAGCCATTCGATGGCGGCGGGCGCGTCGTGGTAACGCAGGCAGGGGATGATATTGGCTATGGTTTTTTTGGCGTTGGAATTCATAAACTTTCTCCTTTTGTTGGCCAGTGGTGCTTTTGCGCTCGGTAGGGTAGCTGTACGCGCGAGGCACTAACCACTTTGCCGGGGGTAGCCCGGCGGCTAGTCACTTTTTTGCTTCGCCAAAAAAGTAACCAAAAAAGGCGAACCCGCCGCGCTGCTTTTTGTTTTGTTGGTTTGTTGTCGCTAGAATTTCCGCTGACTGGCGGGCGGCGAGAAAACTCGCTTTCACCTTCAATTGTAATCTGGCACACCGCGTAGCTCAAACAGGTTCTCGCCGACGGCCCCCGCCAGTCAGCGGAAATTCCAGCGGCGCAGAAGGGTGAACTATTCACTCTTCGAATTTATGGTGTGTTTGCAATTACGAACCATAGTTTATTTAGAAAACCTACCTGCCCCCCGTCACATCTACTATCGCTCCCGTCGTGTATGAAGCCTCATCGGAGAGCAACCACATGATCGCCTGCGCCACTTCTTCTGCTGTGCCGCCGCGTTTCATCGGCACGGAATCTTTTAGCCGATCGACGCGGCCGGGCTCGCCGCCGCTGGCGTGGATGTCGGTGTAAATCACGCCGGGGCGCACGGCGTTGACGCGGATGCCTTCTGCGGCGACTTCTTTTGCCAGACCTAAGGTGAAGGTATCAATCGCGCCTTTCGATGCAGCGTAATCGACGTATTCGCCGGGCGAGCCGATGCGCGATGCGGCGGATGACATATTCACGATCGCGCCGCCTGAGCCGCCGTGTTTGATTGACATACGCTTGATGGCTTCGCGTGCGCAAATAAACGAGCCAGTGATATTGGTGGTGAATATGCGGTTGAGTCGTTCGGCGCTCATGTCTTCGATGCGGCTTTGCATTTCAAGAATGCCGGCGTTGTTGACCAGCGCGGTGAGTGTGCCGAAAGTTTGATCGACTTGTTGAAACAGGTTGACCACGTCGGCTTCGTTGGCGATGTCGGCTTGCACGGCGAGCGCTTTGCTGCCTGCAGAAACGATTTCGTTCACGACGGAATCGGCAGCGGATTGATTGGTAACATAGCTAATGCATACAGCGTAACCGCGTTGTGCGGCGAGTTTTGCAGTAGCGGCGCCGATGCCGCGACTACCGCCGGTAACCAAAATTATTTTTTTCATGCGAGTATTTTAGCAGGCGGGAAATAAAAACGGCCATGATTTTTCGTCATGGCCGTATTATATAACTAATTGATTATATTATATATTTTATTTTATCAAGGCACTGGTTCTTGCGCCGCTGGTCGCCACCACTGGGATACCTTTCAAATAATTCATCGCTTGTTCTAATTGCAGATCGGGCTTTTCTTTATCGG
>JAYVJD010000365.1:0-6609 GCA_043769625.1 Pseudomonadota bacterium
GTTGTTTTAAATCCATCAACATGATGTGGTGGCCGCCGCGTTCGAGAACGACTTCTTGTTTTTCCGGCAAGGGCAACGCATCGAGCTCGCGCATCAACATCACGCCCTCTTTCATTTCCATGCTGTGTATTTCTGCGCTTTTGGAAACTGTTGTTTCTACTTTGACTAACTTGGCCGGCTTGGCGCTGTTTATTTTCATATACGCCACGCCGGTCTGTTGGCCTGGGTGCGTCGCGCGCACCCACGCATCGGTGACGACAATATCGGTCGGCGCATCTTTTGCGCAGGCAGTTGCGCTGGTAGTGAGTAGCAATAATGCCGAAAAATATACCAGAGATTTCATGGCGGCCTCATAAAATAGTTAATTTAATCATATGGTTACATAAACTACTCAATACGACTTTTATACTGCCGAAATTCGATAATCTGCCTGCCATCATCGCTTTGTTTTTTGCTTTCGCGATTCCACGCGTGACCGTACACAATTTCATAGGTCGCCGGCAATTTGCCTTCGCTACGAAAAGCTTCGTAAGATTGAGCAACGGATGAGACGTGGTTTTGGTTTGCAGCTCCGCGCAAGAAATCTGGCAGTAATAAACTTTCTTGCGTTACGGCTAAATCGCGCAACAAATCCGCCAGCTCGGCATAGGTCAAGGTCAAGTTTTCCATGTCCATCACTGGCGCAGTAAAGTTGTTGTGGCTCAACACATCACCGACATCGTGCATGTCGATTAAGCGTTTCATTTCGCCGCTATCGCCACCACAGGCCGCGCGCAATTCCTTCAGCGTATCCGGGCCGAAGAGTGAAAACATGAATAGCCCGCCGGGTTTGAGCACGCGCTGCATTTCTTTGACGGCGCTGTCCGGGTCATGGTGATGCAAGGCGAGATTGGACCAGATCATGTCCACGCTGGCTGAAGCAAAAGGCAAGCGAGCAAAATCCGCGCAAACACCTAGCGCCGTCGGCTTATTTAAGCCAAAAATCTGTTTCCATTTCGGCGCGGCAGGAAAGCTTTGGTGTAAAAGTTGCGGGGCGCGATCGAGTACGACTATGGCGGCGTCAGGGTAGCGCTGCTGTAATAGGCGCGTGCCGCAACCGGTGCGCGCGCCGATGTCGAGAATAATTGCAGGGGTATGCTTGAGATAATCCAGCCGCTCGGCCATGCGCGCGGCGACTTCGTGTTGCAATACCGCCGCGTCGTTATAGGCGCTGGCTGAATGAGGCGGTGAATGCGATATGGCGGACATGACACCATTTTACCTCAAGCGCCTGCCTTAGAACTTGGTCGTCACGCCGAGGACCAGCGCCCAATTGCTGGTGAGTTGTTCGCCGTTGACGCTTTGCGTCAGCGGTTTTTGGATGAAGGCATAGCCTTGCCAATCACGCGCGAAAAAAACACTCACGCCCGGGCTGATAGAAAGCGATCGGCTGCCACTGATGTTCGATTGGCTGTTGAGGCCGCTATCGCGGCCTTTGTAGTCGTAGTTGATTTGCAGCATTGCGCCATAAAGATCTGACAACTGACTCAAGTAGCCGACGTCAAAGCTCAACTGGCTACCCGGTTTGAAATCATTCTTTTCGAACAGCGGTGTTTGCAACAAAATCTGGGTGAACCAGATAGCGTTAGCAGAGGGCGCCCTGAAGCGATAATTGCCGCCGACTATCCATTGCGTTGCGCCGGTGCCGGGTTGCAAGGCGCGCTCTGCCAGCATCCCTTCGCTGTTGGTGACATTGCTTTGCCCAGTGGGCAAGCTGATGCCGACGGTCAAACCTGCGTTGCCGATATTGTCTCGGTTGTTCGGGCGTAAGCTAAAGCGGCCGAGTAACTGTGCATCGCCCAGCTTGGTGAAGCGCCACTGTTTTAGCTCGGGGCCAGTGACGGCGTTGACCATGTGGCTGTGCTCGCGACTGACTAACGGCACAGAAATACTGACGCCCCAAGAGGGACTAAAGTCGTAATCATATTTCGCAACGAAGTTATTGCTGCGGGTTTTGATTTCGTCGGTGGTGTTGAGCAGTTGTTTTACGTTGGTCGCGTTGCTGCCTGCGCGTAATTGGCTTTGCTCGACAAATTCATAGCGCAAATCAAACTTGCTGCTGTTTTCCGCCCATATCCCCTGTGCTGTCCAATCGGTGTTGACGGGGCAAAAAGATGCGCCACAGTTGGCTTGGGCATGAAACGTTATCAGGGCGATTGCGAGGCACAAGAGTATGCGAAATAGTCTAACCGGCATATTTTTCCAATTTGATCGGGTCATTGAAGCATGACCATTTGGGCGGGTGAAAAAGGGCTGAAACGATTTATTTTTAAGCAGCAAACAGCGACACGCCTCAATGTAACAAAATGCGAGCTGATTACAAGCCTTTAGGGCTAAAAGTAGGGTAGTTGTGTAGCGGTTTATCAGACTGACTGCGCGTGCAAACCGAGTTTTTCCATCAGCAGTTTATCCCGCGCGGCTTCCGGGTTGCCGGTGGTGAGCAATTTGTCGCCGTAAAAAATCGAATTGGCGCCAGCGAGAAAACATAGAGCCTGGGTTGATTCCGACATTTCCTGCCGGCCTGCCGATAGGCGCACATAACTCTTAGGCATGGTGATGCGCGCGACCGCGAGGGTGCGCACGAATTCCAGTGGATCGAGTTTCTCTGTGCCGTGCAGCGGCGTGCCTTCGACTTGTACCAGATTATTGATCGGTACCGATTCCGGTTGTGGGTGCATATTGGCCAGTTGCGCTATCAGGCCCGCGCGTGCGCGGCGTGTTTCGCCCATACCGACAATGCCGCCGCAGCAGACATGAATATCCGCGTCGCGCACGCGATCGAGCGTGTCGAGGCGGTCTTGATAATCGCGTGTGGTGATGATGTCGCCGTAAAATTCCGGCGCGGTGTCGAGGTTATGGTTGTAATAATCCAGACCGGCTGTTTTCAATTGTTCGGCTTGCCCGTCGCGCAACATGCCGAGCGTGGCGCAGGTTTCGAGACCGAGCGATTTCACCGCTTTGACCATTTCCAGAACCGGCTCTAAATCCTTTTGTTTCGGTCCGCGCCACGCCGCACCCATGCAAAAACGCGATGCACCGTTAGCCTTGGCGGCATTGGCTGCGTCGAGCACTTCTTGCAATGGCAAAATTTCCTGATTCGTTACGCCGGTGTCGTAGCGCGCCGCTTGCGGGCAATAGCCGCAATCTTCCGGGCAGCCGCCGGTTTTAATCGAGAGTAACGTCGAAAGCTGCACCGCGTTAGCTTCGAAATTTTCACGATGAACGGTTTGCGCGCGGAAGAGCAAATCGTTAAACGGCAAATCGAATAATTGTTCAACGGATTCAACCGAAATTTTTCCTATGCCGGCATGCGAAGGCTTGGCAGAAATAATTTCGCGGATCGGAATCGAATTCATGGAGGCGTCGCTTCAGGTAAAATGATTTGTATCTTCAGTTAATCGCGCCTCGATGTCAATTTCAACCGTATTCAAGCAGGTTTTGCAAACCGCGCAAATTGTCTTGCCGCAGGATTGCCTCCTCTGCGCAGCGCGGGCGGATACGCAACCGGTGTGCGATGCGTGTGAGCGCGCGCTGCCGTATCACGACGCGCCAGCGTGCCCGCAGTGCGCGCACGCTACGGCGGGTTCGCGCGTGTGCGGCGAGTGTCTCAGTTATCCGCCGTCGTTTGATGCGACGATTGCGGCGTTCGATTACCGTTTCCCCGTCGATGTTTTGGTACATCAGATCAAATATCAACACAATCTGGCGCTGGTAGATTTTGTCGCCAGCGGTTTATGGCGCAAACTGCGCGGCGTGGATAAGCCGGACAGATTGTTCGCCATGCCATTGCACCACACGCGTTTGCAGGAACGCGGCTTTAATCAATCGGTTGAAATCGCCAAGTCGCTCGCGCGCCATTGGCATCTCCCGCTGCAACTCGACGGCTACCAGCGCACGCGTGACACCAAAGAACAGGCCAGCTTGAAATGGAAAGAACGTCACGCCAATGTGCGCGGCGCGTTCGCGTGCGATCTGGAGTTACGCGGCCAACACATCGCCGTGGTCGATGACGTGATGACCACCGGCGCGACGCTGAATGAATTTGCCGTGATGCTCAAAAAATCCGGTGCAGAAAAAGTGTCGGCGTATGTGGTCGCGCGAACTTTAAAACGCGAACCATAAACTTTAAAATAATTAAATATAATCAATGAGTTACGATTTAGTCCTGTATCAACCAGAAATCCCCGGTAACACCGGCAACATCATCCGCCTGTGCGCCAACACCGGCGTGCGTTTGCATTTGGTCAAACCTCTAGGCTTCAATCTCGAAGATAAACAAATGAAACGCGCCGGCTTGGATTACCACGAATACGCCGATTTGAAATTGCATGAGGATTGGTCAGCGTGCCTGCAGCATTTTTCCTCGCGTCGATTATTTGCCGTCACCACCAAAGGTGCAACGCGCTACAGCGACGTTCAATTCAAACCTGATGATGTTTTTGTACTCGGCCCGGAAACGCGCGGCCTGCCGCTGGACATTATCGACAGTCTTCCGCCAGAGCAAAGATTACGTTTGCCGATGCAAGCAAGTAGTCGCAGCTTGAATTTATCCAATACCGCAGCGGTGTTGGTGTACGAGGCGTGGCGGCAGATCGGGTTTGACGGGTTGAAGTAAAACGTCAGGCTTCGGGTTTGGCGTTGCGCGCGAGTAAAGCGTCGAGCGCGGCAGTTGGCGCGATTTTGCCTTCGAGGACCAGGCCGACGGCGTTGGTGATGGGCATGTCGATGAGATGCTGTGCAGCGAGGCGCACGGCTTCGCGTGCCGTGGACACGCCTTCGGCGACATGGCCGAGGTCGTGCAGAATATTTTCCAGCGATTTACCTTTGGCTAATTCAAGGCCGACTTTACGGTTGCGCGATAAATCGCCGGTGCAGGTCAGCACCAAATCGCCGAGCCCGGTGAGGCCCATAAAGGTTTCAGGTTGCCCGCCGAGCTTGGCGCCGAGGCGCGAAATTTCTGCCAGCCCGCGTGTGATCATCGCCGCGCGCGCGTTGTGGCCGAGTTGCATGCCGTCGCAAAGTCCCGCTGCAATCGCCATCACATTTTTCAACGCGCCGCCGAGTTCGACGCCGATGACATCGTTGCTGGAATACACGCGCAGGCGTGCGCCGTGCAGTTGTTGCGCTACTTTTTGTGCGAACTCAGCGTCGGTTGATGCGAGTGTCAGCGCAGCGGGTTTGCCTTGCGCGACTTCGAGCGCGAAACTGGGTCCGGACAACACGCCACACAGTTTATTTGCGCCCAAAATTTCCGCCACGATTTCATGCGGCAATTTACTCGTGCCAGCTTCAAAACCTTTGCAGGCCCAAACGATGGGCGCTGTGCAGTTGAATTTTTTTAATTCAACTAGCATGGCGCGCAAACCATTGGTCGGCACGACCGATAAAATCAATTCGCAACCTTTTACTGCAGCGGCGAGATCGGCTTCGAGTTGGATGTAAGCTGGCAATTTGCAGCCGGGAAGATAGCGTTGATTTTCGCGTGCCGAGGCAAGTTGGGTGAGGTGCGCCGCATCACGGCCCCATAAGGTGACCGCGTGTTTTTGTGCCAGGTTAATCGCGAGCGCGGTGCCCCATGCGCCTGAGCCGAGGACGGTGATGTTCACAGAAAAGTTTTCAAAAGGAAAAAGGCAGGCAAATCACTGCCCCCAAATTTGTTCGACTTTCACGTAGCCGATTTGCCCGTCGCGGTGTTTTACTTTGACGAAATTTTTCGCAGGGGCTTCGAGCGGTTCCAGCACAACATTGCGTTCGGCCAGTATCACCATGCCGCTGGCCGCATCGGGCGCGGCGTAAATTTCGGCTTGGGCAGCGGTGACGATCACCGTGTGTTTGTCGCTAAGGTTTTTGCTTTCGACCCAGCCCATGTCGCCGACATGATCGCGCACTTTTATCCAGCCGCTTAATTTGACCATCACTTCGAACGGATAATATTTGCTCGCGACAAAAATTTTATTGGCTTTGAGCGATTGTGCGTCGTAAATAATGGTGGGCGCGGCGGCCGACAGGTATTCCGCCGCATAGATTTTTGCGCTGAATACAAGCGCGGTTAAAATCCAAGCGGCGTGAATAATGCGTTTCATAGCGCTTAGTGTTTTGCGCCTTGGCCGTTTTGAATCTGTTGCTGCTGCGCTTGATACATCGCTTCGAAATTCACCGGGTTGAGCAACACTGGCGGGAAGCCGGCGCGGGTGATGAGGTCAGAAATCGTCTCACGCGCGTAGGGAAAAATAATATTCGGGCAGGCGATGCCGAGGATCTGCGGCAAGTCGGCTTCGGGCACGTTGCGAATCTGGAAAATACCGGCTTGCGCGACTTCGGTCAGAAACAAAGTTTTGTCGCCGATTTTCGCCGTGACGGTGACGGTCAATACGGCTTCATAATGGCCTTCGTTCACCAGCGCGGAAGAGTTATGCAATTGCACGTCGATTTGCGGCGCGTCGCGCTCAAGAAAAATTTGCGGGGCATGTGGAATTTCCAGCGATGCGTCTTTGGTGTCCATCGGCCTGTAGCCGACGCGCGGCTTCTGCACCGCTTAGCCCCGCATCAGACGGCGGTAAAACCACTGTT
>JAYVJD010000366.1:0-6605 GCA_043769625.1 Pseudomonadota bacterium
GTGGGTCGCAGCGGTCGATGTAGCCATGTTGATCCTCAATCGTGTTGTGAGGATGCTATTAAAACATATTAATCAAATCTTGTGACGACACTACCTAAGGGAAAATAAATCATGACCGAACAACAGTTATCTCAACTCAGCCTAAGATTTCAGAGCGTGTATAGAGTATTTTCCCCCACTTTGCAACAGCAATTAACCTTGGCTCAGTGCCAATCAATGGATTCATCTCCAGTAATGTTAGGGCTATTAGAGCAACAACTCGCTTATGGGCAGAATGCCAGTACAAATGACGGAACTGGAACGATTCAACTAGGCGTTGACGGAGGGGGCACCAGCAACAATATTGGGCGGACTAATATTATTACGGTGGATCCGAGTTTTCTAAAGTATGCAGTGGCTAATGAGACTCCAGGTTATATTTCGTTAGTTCTAGCGCACGAAATTGGTCACACTGTTGACGATTGCCCAAAATTGACCCACTTGCAGCAATAATTTTCACGCAAAATTGACCCACGTGATTGAATCACCTGCTCATTAATTGGGCAGGAGGACAAGGAGTGATCACAGTGGGCCTATTAGCCAAAATCAGGCGGATGTATTTCCGCGAGAAGCTCTCGATTCGGGAGATCGTCAAACGCAGCGGCTTGTCGCGCAACACCGTACGCGACTGGCTGCGACAACCGCAGATGACCGAGCCCAAATATCCGGACCGACCGAGTAAAAGTGTCGTCGACCCTTATCTCGACCAGTTACGCCACTGGGTGCATACCGACAGCCATCGCGCCAAACGCGAACGACGCACCGCCAAGGTGATGTTTCAAGCCATCCGCGCGGAAGGTTATCCTGGCAGCTATGTACGCGTGGCCATCCAGGTGCGCAAGTTACGTCAGGCACTGAGTGACGCCCCCGAACGCAGCGCCTATGTGCCGTTAAGCTTTGCCCACGGTGAAGCGTTCCAGTTCGACTGGAGCTGCGAATACGCGTGGATCGGCGGCTTGCGTCGGCGCTTAGAAGTATCGCACTGCAAGCTGTGCGCCTCGCGCGCCTTCTGGCTGGTGGCGTATTTCAGCCAGAGCCATGAAATGCTATTCGATGCGCACACGCGCTCGTTCACGGCGTTCGGTGGCATTCCCCGCCGCGGCATCTACGATAATATGAAAACCGCCGTCGACAAAGTCGGGCGCGGCAAGGCGCGCAGCGTCAACGCCCGCTTCGAGGCCATGTGTAGTCATTATTTGTTTGAGCCGGATTTCTGTAATGTCGCCTCCGGCTGGGAAAAAGGCATCGTCGAAAAAAATGTACAAGATCGGCGGCGGCAGATCTGGGTGGCAGTAGCCGATCGGCGCTGGTCGTAACTGTCTGAATTGAATGACTGGCTGGCGCAGCGTTGCCACAGCGCGTGGGACAGCATGGCGCATCCGCAATGGCCGTTGATGACCGTGGCCGACGTGCTGCAGGATGAACGCTTGCACCTGATGCCCCTGCCCAGAGCGTTTGATGGCTATGTCGAGCAACCGGTAAGGGTGTCATCTACCAGCCTGATTCATTTCCAGCGCAACCGCTACAGCGTGCCCACACCTTACGCCCACCGCGTAGTGAGCTTGCACATTTATCCCGATACGTTGGTACTGGTAGCGGACGGGGTGGAAATTACCCGGCATGCACGCCAGTTTGAGCGGCATCAGACCGTGTATGACTGGCAGCACTATATTCCGCTGATCAGCCAGAAACCCGGCGCGTTGCGTAACGGCGCACCCTTTGCCAGCATGCCCGACGCTTTGCAACAGCTGCAGCGGCATTTACTCAAACACCCGGGCGGCGACCGGGTCATGGCACAAGTGCTCGCCGCCATTCCGCTGCAGGGTTTGGATGCCGTGTTGGTGGCGGTGGAACTGGCGCTGGAATCAGGCTGGCCCAGTGGCGACCATGTGTTGAATGTCCTCGGTCGGCTAAAAGAGCCCGTGGCGGCGCAGACCGTCATGACCTCGCCCTTGTCGCTAGCGCAAGAACCGCAAGCCAATGTGGCGCGCTATGAACAGCTGCGCAGCCATCCGGAGGTGAACGATGTCGCATGAAATCATGAGCCAGTTAAAGGCGTTGAAACTGCATGGCATGGCGCAGAGCTGGCCGGAATTGACGGCGCAGGCGCGGCTTGCCGACTTCGATCCGGAGCGGTTTATGCTGCAACTACTGAAGTCGGAGACGGCGCAACGGGAAGTGCGCTCGATGGCCTATCAAATGACGGCGGCGCGGTTCCCGGCGCACCGGGATTTTAATGGGTTCCAGTTCGCCGAATCGGGTGTCGATGAAGCGTTGATGCGGCAACTGCAGTCGCTGGCGTTTCTGGACGCCGCGCACAACCTGGTGTTCATTGGCGGCCCGGGTACTGGCAAGACGCATCTGGCCACCGCGCTCGGCATCGACGCCATAAGCCGTCACAGCAAGCGGGTGCGTTTCTTCTCCACCATCGAATGGGTCAATGCGCTGGAATGGGAAAAGGCTGCCGGCAAACAAGGGCAGCTCGCACACCGCTTGATGTATGTGGACTTGGTGATACTCGATGAACTCGGGTATCTGCCATTTAGCCAAACGGGCGGCGCGCTGCTGTTCCACCTGCTGTCGAAACTGTATGAACGTACCAGCGTCGCGATTACCACTAACCTTGGCTTTGCCGAGTGGCCCAGTGTATTCGGCGATGCGAAGATGACGACAGCCTTATTGGATCGGCTGACGCATCACTGCCATATTATTGAAACCGGCAATGATTCCTGGCGTTTCCGTACCAGCGAATCCAGCCGTAAATCAACCGCTAGGAAATCAACCAAGAAAGGAGACGCCCCACCCAAAGCAGATGACTTATCCACATTGAAGTAGTAATCTACACGCAGTAAAGGCGGGTCAAATTTGGATGAAAACAGTGGGTCAGTTTTAAGCGATTATCAACAAGCAGTCCAACTGCTGCTTGGGCATACCAAGCTGGAAAGCACAGTTCGTTACTTGGGTATCGAAGTCGATGATGCATTGGAAATATCCGAACAAACTGAAGTCTGAGAAACCGACCGCCCGCGACCAATGTGAAAGGTTATGGGCGGGTTTTGACCGGCTGCTTTCTTATGGGCTGAACGTCTGGTTTGGGGCGAATTAGAAAGTTTGAACGCGCCAAGCATTAAAAGCGGACGGTGAAGTAAAAAATTAATCCTTATGATTTTATGAAGAACAAGCTATTTCCAGCGTGCTGATCAACGCGAACCATGATCAAGTTCATAGCTGATCAGCTAAATCAATCAGATGGTGTATTGGTTGGCCAAAATTAGTTAGCGATTCTTTTTTTCTTCTTCGTCATCCATCTCGCGCAACATGACCAACACGCGTGTGCGCTTTGGTCCGGCGGCGAATTTTTCCATTTTGACTAACACCGGAAATAGCGCTTCCAGCTTGGCGCGTGCGACAGGCTCTTTGTCGAAGGTCAGCAAATTACCTTCTGCCGATTTCACGTCATGCCACTCGCCGTTGTCTTCTTGTACTTGTAATTTATACATTTTTGATATTAAGTTAACTCATTGATTAAATTAAACAATTACTTGCCTGCCAAATCGCCCCATAGTTCTTTTAAACGCGCATCGCGACCGCAACCGTTGCGATAAAATTTGTAGCGAATCGGGTTCTTCAGATAATAATCCTGATGATAGTCTTCTGCCGGATAAAATTGCGTCGCCGTCGTTATCTCGGTTACCAATGTTGCCTTAAACGGTTTCGATTTTTCCAATTCGGCTTTGGATTTTTCGGCTAAACGTTTTTGCTCATCGTCATGCGCGAAAATGCCGGTGCGATATTGATTGCCGTGATCGCAAAACTGCGCATCTTTGATGGTCGGGTCAACGTTATGCCAAAACACTTCCAATAGTTTTTCGTAACTGACTTTTTTCGGGTCGTACACAATCTGCATGGCTTCGGTGTGGCCGGTGCGGCCAGCCGATACTTCTTCATAAGTCGGATTCAGTTTTTGTCCGCCGGTATAGCCCGAGGTCGTTGAAATCACGCCATCGAGTTTGTCGAATGGCGGCTCCATGCACCAGAAACATCCGCCGGCAAACGTTGCTTTGGCGGTCATTATCGGTGCGTCGGCGGCATACAGCGATGTTGCAAACAAACTCAGCACGACGAGCAATTTTTTCAGAAATTTCATACCAGACCTTATTGGAATATTGACATCGATTGGTCAAATGAAGCTGCGCTTCCTTACACTAACTCGCACAGCATTATGACAGGGACTTTATCGATAAATTCAATATGCGATCATATTTTCGTCGCCGCAATAGTCTCAACCTGATGCGATTGCAGTTCATGTAAAGCGCTGCACAACGCGTCCGTGTCGATTTCCCTGCTATATAATTCTGCCAGTGTTTGATTATTTCCGGCGCGTAGAATTTCGAACGCCGCCTCAAACAAGTCTTTCACAATGTGATGGCCCAGCTTGCGATAGCCTTCAAACTGCGCCTCATCGAACCATTGGTCCGCCGTCCTTTCATGGGGGAAATCTTTGTGCTCGGCCGCATAATTTTGTATATCGGCCGGCTCGTTTCCACTTAGAGTAGGCTTGATATAGAGCAAGGTACCCGGCGCTAAGGTCTGATCGAGGCGCTCATAATGAATCGTGCCCACGGCAAAATGACTCGTCATGGATTCGCCGCGCATCGCATCAATATTCATCTCGATTTCGACGCCCAGATCGACGTAACACTTACGTACAGCATTGCCGAGATCGGCAAATGATCGGTCTTTATCGGCGCCGGCGTCGCACACCACAATCAATTTGCAGCGTCTGCGCACCAACTCATAAAGCGCCAGATTTTCGAAATGCCCGCCGTCGCTCAAATAAACGAACGGTGTGCTCTCGTTGCTGGAGCCAAATAGTTCACGCAGTAAATACCACGCACCAAATTGCGGTCCATCGCGTTGCCATATTTGCGGCGCGATTCCCAGCTTTTGTTTCGCCGCGCCGCGCATGGCCGGCGGCGGTTTAATCGTCAGCGCGGCGGGATTACCGCACCAGCGACCCAAGCGCACGTTAAATACCGTCATGATAAACGCCAATATGGGCGAGCTGTGATACCCCATATTAGGGCTGGCTGCCGCGCCTGAAATGGCCAACGCCTGGCCGAGGCTAATGCTCGGTGTGCCAAGATATTCGGCTGTGCTGCGATAGCCGCCAATCTGCGCGCCCGTTCCGCTCAACGGTAGTTGGAAGCCGGTGAATAATGGCGTGAATGCGAAGGCCGCTGCTTTGCGCTGCTGCCACGCCAAGTCCTTACCTGACACCAGATTCAGCGCGGTATTTATAATGTGGTAGGGCCGCTGCTGCGGCAGCTTGGTCAGCAGGATGTCGTCGTTCATATCAAAGCCGGTAAACGAATTCGCCTGTCGTTTGTTCCTCGACGCACCCAGATAGGCGCGCACGAGGCGGTTTTTGTAATATTGATAAATCGAAAATAGATTAATGTCCACTCGCCAAGACATCACCACGGCGACGCCGAACAAGAACAAAATCCAGGCAGTCCAATGTACCCAGCTCGCCCAAAATCCTATCGGCCACCAGGATGGAGGCGCGGCACCCAGCCCTTGCATGACATGCAATTGACATAGAGCAATGCCGCGTAAAGGTGCGACCTGACCACACAGACCTAATGCCGCCGACTTATTTTCGGCAAATATGATGACCATTTGCAACACTGACACAATGATCACACATAAACCTGCGAGGAATAAATACGGCACGACTTGCGCAATGATCTCGCGCCATTTGAAGTCCGCTTTGCCGTCGGTCTTGGCGCTGCGCGCTAACGCAATCCCGACCACGCTCGATACCAACCAGGAAAGCGTGCCGATGCCCCACCAGTCTTTTATCTTTTCCAGCAACGCAGGGGCGTAAATCACCGTGGCAAATAATACCGACCAGCCTAAAATAAAAAGTAACGTCCAGCCACCCAGCCGCGCCCACCACTCACGCGTCGCTTCGCTGAAACTACGCCCGACAAAGCCAAGATGCAGCGACACAACAATATCCAGAATCAACAGCGTGACAGGCGCAAAAAAGCCGGCAACAAACCACATATCGATTTCTTTTTCACCATAGTGGGGCAAAAAACTTTTCAGCCCGCAAAATAATGCGCCGCCGAATGCGCCAGCAATAATAATGGCAAAAAAATTCTCCACGAAAAAACGCTGCTTGTCCTCGTAAGTCCGCATATTTTCCAGACTGGGCGGATTCAGTGTTTTCGATGCGGCGACGGCAAAGCAATAGCCGATCAGCCAGACCAGAAAATAAATCGCTGCACCGTATAACATCCACCCATACAGCGACACATCTTTTACTACTTGCGAGCGGCTATATAAATAGACACTGCCACTCAGTGCTGCAGCAATAATCGGAATAATGATTAGCATCAATATATAAAATTGCCGCGTGTACCAAGGGTAATGTTTGGCTCCTTCTGGCGGCGTATAGCCCAAATTCAGATTGATAAAAAGCAACGCAATAGCAGCAGGCAGCGCAATCGTGATAGCTTGAAGGCTAGTGCCTGCCGCTTCTGCCGCCAGACCGATTT
>JAYVJD010000367.1:0-2418 GCA_043769625.1 Pseudomonadota bacterium
AGCAAAAAACGTCCGAGTTCGTTGGTGACTTTGTCGGTACGCTGACCGCCGTCAACAATACGCCAGCCGATACGGATATCGCCACGGTAGCCTGGCCGCAACGCATCGACAGCGGCGACTGGGTAAAACGGGCTCAATGCGCCAGTAACAGCGTTAGCGCCGGGGAAACGATAAATCGGCTTGCCGGTCGTAACGGTAGGGGTCTGCGAAATACCGTAAATGATCTCGTTCTTGTTATAAGAACCTTCACCGAACAAACGGGTGTCGTCATTTAACGCAAATTCGCCGCGAACAAAACCGCCAGCGCGTTTGGATGCAGGAGAAATGTCGATCTGGCTGGTAAAGTCATAACGGCAATTTGCTGGGCCTTTGAAGCTGTTGGGCGGGTTGCAAATTGGGTAGTTTGACGCGCCGGCGCCAGGCAAAAATTGCGTAGGTCCGAGCAAGAAAGTATTGGCCGGGAAGGTATTGCCCGAATCCAATACCAGACCAATGTCCGGACGAATACCGGTTTTAGCATAATCGCGGTCTCTACCTTTGATCACTTTGTAATCTTGGTAGTTCAAAGTACCAAGGACGTTAAAGCGGTCTTTAGCAATGTCACCAAAGCCGAATGCGCCTGCAGTACCCAATGTCTGCCCGTCACCTCTGGTGGGCCGATCGTAGCTGGCGGTGATTTCGCCGCCACGGAAGTCTTTACGGGTGATGAAGTTAATCACGCCGCCGATTGCGTCACTACCGTAAACGGCAGAGGCACCATCACGCAACACTTCGATACGCTCGATAGCAGATAAAGGAATGGCATTCAAGTCAACGCCTGAGCCTGAGAATGGGTAAACAGCCAAGCGACGACCGTTAAGTAACACCAGTGTGCGATCGCGACCCAAGCCGCGCAGCGATGCGCCGGATTGGCCAGGTGCCGAGCTTTCGCCCAAAGATTGGCCCAAGCTGCGTCCGCCGCCGTTGTTGGCAGCGATGTTTGCAATCAGGTCTGCACTATTGGTGGCGCCGGATTTTTCAATATCCGCACGCTTGATAACGGTAATCGGCAGGGCGGTTTCACCTTCGATTTTCTTGATGCTGGAACCGGTAACTTCGATTCTTTCTACTTTTTCGACGTTTTGCTGGGCAAATGCAGGCATGCCAGCCAACGACGCGACCATTCCGACGCCTAGGGCGCCTTTGACCAGGATGGTCATTTTCTTCATTTTGATGCTCATGATGAGATACCCCTTTTTGCTGATGACAAAGTTGAAACAAAAAACACCCTTTACTGCATGAACTACAGCGTAGAGGAGTAAAAATAATTTAACAAGAGGGGGAACCCCTACTGCATCCTACGTGCCGGCGTTTATTTTTGTGGGAAAAAAGATTCAAACAGTATTTGATTTTGAAAGTGTTTAACTATTTGTTTTTATGAAATTTTTATTTTTATCTTGGGATATTTAAAACCTTTGTGTGGTTTTGGCGTAGCACGCTAATCAAATATTCCTAAGGGCCACTAGGTGCTCCCTGTCACTTTTACGCAACAAACCCGTTTTTATGTTGCGCTGCAAAATGATTAGCTGTAGGGCTTCCGCTTTCGACGCCTAATCAGGTAGGCGTTCCCATTGCTTTGAGATGTTGTTATAATCGATGGGATGAAAAGAAATGGGCGTTGTGCCCATTTTTTGTTTCTGCGTTTTGGCCGGGCAAGCTTAATGGCGTTTTTTTGGCTACAGTGAAGATTTAAGGGATTTCTAGAATGGCGCGTGCAGGTGATTGGGACGAGAAGATTGAACAAGCTTTGGCCGGTATGGGTTATGAGCTGGTAGATTTTGAGCGTGCGCCGCGCGGCATGATGCGAGTGTTCATCGATACGCCCGATGGTATTACCGTTGAGGATTGCGAAAAAGTCAGTCACCACTTGACGCGTTGGTTTGAGGTTGAGGCGTTTGCTTACGAGCGCTTGGAAGTGTCGTCGCCGGGTCTTGATAGACCATTGAAAAAAACGGCTGATTTTGAGCGCTTCGCCGGTGAGCAAGCGCAAATCAAAATGCGTATGCCGATTAACGGGCAGCGTAATTTTTCCGGCGAGTTGCGCGGACTGATTGACGGCAAGGTGCAACTTGAAACTGAAGCGGGCTTGGTTGCTTTGGAAATAAGTAATGTGGACAAGGCGCGTTTAGTGCCGAATATATAAGTGTGATTTTATTGGATAATTTATGGCTCGCAAAAAAATCGTCGCACCGGTAGTTGAAAAAGTAAACAACAAGGAAGTCTTGCTCCTGGTGGATGCTTTGTCGCGTGAAAAAAACGTGGATAAAGATATCGTCTTCACCGCCTTGGAAATGGCCTTGGCCCAAGCGACGAAAAAACGCTTTACCGACGACCTCGACGTGCGCGTCGAAATCGATCGCGTTACCGGCGAACACAAAG
>JAYVJD010000368.1:0-6593 GCA_043769625.1 Pseudomonadota bacterium
GGTAAAGATACTCGACAGCGTGAGCGGGCCGGTATTGCTATTACTGATGTTGATGGTCAATCTGGTTTTACCGCCAGCGGCGATGCTGGTCGCCGCAAAGTTTTTGCTGACGGTAGGCGCCACTGAGCTCACGACGGTCAAGGTGCTTGACGCTGTGCCGCCAACAACAAATACGCCGCCGTTGGTGGTGGTGATGTTGGTGGTGGTGTTAATGTAGTTGCCGGTCACCGGTGCTTTGACGTTGACCTGAATGACGCAAGAGGTGTTGGCAGGGATCACGCCGGCGGTCAGGCCGATACTATTGCCGTTCGGCCCACCGCCGGAAATAGTTCCGGCACAGCCGGCAGCAATGCTGGCTGCATTAAATCCTGCGCCGGGCGTCGCTGTATTCACCATCGCGCCGGGAGTAGTTGGATAAAGATCGTTGAACGCCACCGCACTGATCGCTGAAGAATTGGAGTTGGTCACGGTGATACTTAACACGGACGGAAAATTCGCCGATACCGGGTTGGGATTCAAACTCTTCACAATCGTCGGCGCGACCGGCGCGACAACGTTCAGCGTCGCACTGGCGCTCGCACCTGTGCCTGAGCCAACAGTCGCTACTGCGCCGGTATTGTTGACGTAGGTACCGGTTGTTGCGCTGGTGACGTTGACCGTTACCGTACAACTGCCGTTCGCGGGGATAGAGCCGCTAGCCAATCTGATGGAATTGCCGCTATTGGCTGCAGTCACCGTGCCGCCCGTACAAGTGGTCGCGCCATTAGCGGCGGTAGTATTGATCAAGCCGGCAGGATAAGTATCGGTGAAGGCAGGATTCGCCAGTGACGTCGCAACCGGGTTGGGGTTGGTCAAGGTAATCGTCATGACCGTTGTAGCATTCGGTGCAATAGTGGTCGCCGCGAAAGCTTTGCTGACGCTAGGCGGCTGTAGAATAATGGTGCTGTCGCTAGCCGTATTATTCGCCAAGTTCACTTCTCCACCACCGGATACGGTGACTTGGTTGACCTGCGGCGTCGTGGCGTTAGCGGCCACATTCACCGTCAACGTAATCGGAACACTGACACCCGCATTTAACGCCACGGTGCGATTACACGTCACAACCTGGCCTGATGCCGCGCAGGTAAAACTGGTGCCGGTAGCCGACACATAGCTCAAACCGGCAGGTAAAGTATCAACAACGGAAAAGGCGCTGGTAGTGGCCGTCGCGCGGATATTGGTGACCGTCAGCGTATAAACCGCATTGGTCTGCCCTTGCGTAAAATTGCCGGTATGCGATTTAGCCACCGTCAAGTCAGGCTTGAGTGTAATCGTCGTCGGGTCGGTCGCGGTATTGTTGACCGTATTGGTTTCGCCCCCGCCGGAGACCGTCACGCTATTAGTAACACTCGCTGCTGCTGCCGGATCGACATCCACCGTCAAGGTAATCGGCGAATAACCGCTACTTGCTGCCAACGAGTCAGAGCGCGTACACGTCGTCATCGCTCCCACCAGGCAGCTCCATCCGGTGCCGCTGGCTGCCGTAGCAACCAAGCCGGCAGGCACCGTATCCGTCACCGTAACCAATCCTGCTGTGTTGTAGTTACCGACGTTGCTCGCCGTGATGGTATATTGCGCGCCGACTAAGCCTTGGTAAAAACTGCTGGCGTGACTCTTGGTAATAGTCATGTCAGGCATTTGCAACAGCGTCGAATTCGCCGACGTTACGCCGGTTGTATTCTGGGTTGAGACTATTTTGGCGGTGTTGGTTACCGTCAGATTCGCGCTGCTGACGGTTTGCATATCAAACGTCACTACGCCGCCCTGCCCCACATTGAGTTTGTTGTTAACGTTGAAAGTAATCGTGCTGCCAGCGACCGGGCAAGTATTGCTGGCTGCAGTGGCGTTGCCCGCTACGTTGGTGATACTGGCGCAGACGGTAGAAATTTGTGCCGGCACGGTATCCGATATCACCACGTTCGTTTGCGGCAAGCCGGCGGTATTCATATAACGAATACGGTAAGTCAGCTTCGCGCCAGGTGGGACCGTGGTTGGGTTGAGCGATGTCACGCCGTTGACGGCAACAATATCTTTGGTGACATACAAGGCGCTGTTGGCCGTCGTCGTAGCTGCCGGTTGATAATAACGGAACACGTTATCTTTACCGCCGTTAGAGCCGTCCGCATCGGAACCAGTCGCTTCACTATTCAATATTGGTCCGTTGACCGAGCCTAGCAACGTCGAATCAAACTGCAAAGTGACACGCACGTAGTAAGTGCCGGGGAAGCGTGGCGCGCCCAATGCCCAACGCACGTTATTCGTTCCTGCTGGCAAGGGGAAAGCGGCACCTGCCGTGGTCGGCACGCCGACTACCGCAAGCACGCCCTGAGTCGTTACCGCGGCAGCGGCATTGGGCACGCCAAGTGTTGAATACGAATTGGGGTAGCTAATCCGATTCCACGGGCCTTGCAGCCCTGTGTTGTCGAGCTTATAGCCAACGTCGGGGCCGGCTACAGCAGAGCCGGAATTGAATGGTGTCGTGCCGGTACCGGCCGTATTGATGACGGGTGCGGTTGACGTTGTGTTAGCAGCGGCATTAGCCGAGCCAGCACCGAAGGCGCGCACTTGGTTGGCATCCCACATATTATGCGTGGCGGTAACGCCCATCAGTTGACTGGTGGTCTTAATCGCCGCGCCGAGCACGTTGGTGGTAATCGTTCCATCGGCGTTTGGATTAAACAGCTTGGTGCGCAGGTCGGTCGAATAGAAAATACCGGTGTCACCGTTGAGCACCGCAATACTGCCGTTGCCGGTGGTGGCAGTCCAATTGGTAAACGTCAATGGTCCGCCACGTGCTCCCCAGCCTGTTTCCATAGCAGACGGGGCAGCAGCAGGGATATTGCCATAGGCATTGTTGACAAACTCAGCATTCACCACCGTCGCGCCGACCGGGATATACATCGTGTAATAACCGATAGCGCCGTTCAACGATGCCGTATCGACCGACATAATAAAACTGACCGGGTCCGCGGGTGTGATTCCTGGCGTGGCACGATTGGATAAATTAGTGATGGATGCGGGATCCATAAAAATACGCGTATTGGTAAAGCCAATACCGTGCGCACGAACGTCGTTTGAGACGATACCGGACAGCAGGAGAATAGCCAATAGCAGCGGCTTCATTTTTATCGTTTTCAACTTCTGCTCAATTCACTTTTATTAACGGGCTCGTAGCCTACGAGCCCGTTCTTCTTCTTCATTTAGTGATGGCCGACAGAACTTTGCCGGCCCTACCACCTCCGTGCTACCTTTAATTTGGCTTGCCCCCAAGCCATCGCAGAAAAATGCGACAAACCGCGCAACAAAACGCAGCGCAAAACGATTCACGTTTTGCGCTGCTACTTCATCAAACCGAAGGAAAAATCCTGATCATTCCATCAACTATCGTACGCACGATAGGGATTGCCTATGCGTTGGTTTTATTTTTTGCTAATAGGTCTTTTTGTTTGTAAATCTGCGTACTGCGGTGTCATGCGCGCCACATCGTCCGCTACTTTCAATTCTACTCTGCGGCTATAGGCAGGGTTGGGTTTGCCTGTCGGCGTAATCGCCGGTTTGGTTTTGCCAAAACTCTCCACTTGCAAGCGTTGTGCGGCGATACCCGTTTGCACCAAATAGCGTTTGGCCGCGCCCGCGCGTTGCAGCGCCAGGCGCATGTTATAGCGCATGCTGCCGCTGTTATCGGTATGTCCGCGCAAAACGATCTGTGCATCAGGCACCGTTCTCAATACGGCGGCCATCTGGTCCAAAACCGCAGCGGATGACGGCGAGATAGCGCTGGAGTCAAAGCCAAAGTGCACGCGGTCTGGCAATGCTTTCAAACTGCTGGCGACGACGGCTGCCACGGCTGGCGGAGTATTACCTGCCGACGCGACGGTAACTGCAGGTTGGGTCACAGCAGGCGGAATAATAGGCGGTGGCGTGACCGTTGGTTGCACGGGCGTTGCGCTTACCACTGGCTCGAGCATTGGTACGACTCTTTCAACCGGCTCGGTCGTTCTTTGTTTTGGCGCGGCAACGGGTGCGGCTACTGCTGTTTTTTTGTCGGCGCAACTTTGTAAGCTGGATTCGATCCCCTTGGCATTTTGTTCGGCGGTTTTCAAATACGGATTCGCACTGCGCCACCCGAGTTGCTTGTTAGCCGTACCGGCTTGCACCAATTGCACTTCAAACTGCGCAACCCACTGTGCCGCGCAGGAAAAATGGGCATCGCGTTTCATCGCCTCGGCTTTTTGCCACAAGTCTTCACGCAATTTCATCGAGCTGGCGATAATCGGTGTGTCGTGTGAAATGCTGTCGGTTTGCGCTTCCAATTTTGTTGTGAGCTTATGGCTTTCGTCAAACGCTTCGGCTTCGCCTACATCGTCACGCTGCGTACGTGAATCGAAAGCGAAGTTGAGCCAAGCTTGGGCTTTGGCTAAATTGTAAGCGTCCCACGGGTTGGCCGATTTTTTCAGTCCCGCCAATTTATCCAGCCGGGCTTGCATCGTGTCGTAACGTTGCTGTTGTTGTTGCGCGTATTCACCGATTTGTAAGGGACGCTCATTTCGGACGCTTTGCGCATCGGCCAAAGGGACGCAACAGGCCATTGCAATTAATGATATAAGTAATTGATTATTATAAGATTTTTTCATTTTACTTCGCCTCCACAGACGGAGTCAAAGTGCTGTTGACCTTGGGATTTCCGCTCTGAAAAACATCTTCATCGAACTTAAAGCGAATGCGAATAAACGCGCCACGATTAGTGTAATCCTGGCCGGCTAAATCGTTGTCGCGATAGCCGAATACGTTATAGCCAGCAGAAAGCCATAAGTTGCCGGTAAGCAAATAGCCGGCTTCGATGCCTAAGCCATGACTACGATTGCTCAAGCTGCGGCTAAACAAAGTGCTCGCGGCAAAGCCAATGTCCCAACGGTTGGTCAGATCATACGTGGCACGGCCGCCGATCAAATGCGCGCGATCTTTGCTGATCAAACCATTTGATTCATCGGTTGTCCATTTGCTGGCTAAACGGGCATTGAGCAGCAAAGGCTTGGTCGGCTGATAATTGCCGTGTAAGGACACGATTTCGGTGCTTTGTTTTTTAGCAATACCGATTTGTGTGCTGTCATCTTCCAGTCGATGTTCAACCCGTGCCAATGCACTCCACTCGTCCGTGTCGGTATCGCGGTAGGCGAGGCCGGCCTGGAAGCGGCCTAGCTTACGATCGCCGCCTGCGGTCTGACCGGTCGCTTTGTTGCGCGTAATTGAATAAGTATTTTTTTCCAGCAGAGTCCAGTTGCGGCTTAGCTTGGATGCCAGACCCAAAGTCAGCAAACCGCTGCGGCTGCTGGTAGCGTCGCGCAACTCAAGACGGCTGCCCGCTTTCCATAATGGGTTGGCGGTATATTCAATTCCGATACCACCGGCAGTGGACGCATTCTCACCTTTGCCCGACAGTGAATAAACGCGTTCGAAGTTCGTGTTCAGCGCTACACCTTCGGCGACATTCCACAAATTACGCAGACCCAGCGCCGCTTCCGCATCGCCACCGGAAATGGCATCGCGAATGCGGTATTCGCTGAACAAATGCGCATCTTGCATGTAATCGGTATCGAGACCAAACACGGTGGTGTTCTGACGCTGATTGCTGTTCAACGCATAAGGGCCGCTCAAGCTGGAAATAAATTCGTGACGGCCATACACCCGACCGTGGCTGGCGAATTGATAGTCACCACCGAGCGCGGCAACTTTGCGCGCTTTGTCTTTGATGTCCTGTTCGTATTCTGCATAAGCGTTGGCTTCCGGCACGCCGGGAATCTGGCCGCCTAATTTGACGCGAACGCTATCGACTTTATTCTGCACCAGCGCAGTACCGTTCGCATTAACCGGTGCATTCGTGAGGTTCTCTTGCGAATGACGAACACCGATTTCGGCGCGCAGATTATTATCGAAGAATCTTTCGATACTGGCTTGCACGCCATCGCGACGGGCACCAGTTGCACGCTCTTCCGTGCGCAAAGCTTCGGCGCGAACCCGTGTTTTGTCATCGATCGAATAACCCAGCTTAGCCCCCGCCTCGCCACGACCATTACTCAACGATGCGCCAGCGTTGTCAAATGACGTACCGCTGCGACCGGCATACAGACTGGCTTGTACGTCGGCGCTGTCATGCTTGAGCTCTACGCGGCCTGCGCGGCCTTTGCCTTTTACTTCGTTTTCGGTTTGTGCCAGCTCAGCATTGATAAAAGTTTTCTCAGCCAGTTTTACGGTCGCGTTAATACCTGACAAGGTCGCTTGGCCAGTGTCAGCCAGGTTATCGGTTTTGCTTGGGTCAAGACGCGGCTTATTATCTCTGACGTACACCGCACCTACTTCAATATTGTTGTTGAGCTTGATTTGCGCATCAACACCGCCGACCCAGAATTTTTCACCGTTGTCCGCATCGAGCTCGTAGGTAATGCGCACTGAGACCGGATTCAAATTCGAATCCAGACTAGAGATCGGCGCGCGGAATAAAATATTGCCTGAAACCGGCTCGATCGTATAATCTACAAGTCTTTGTTTTAATTCAG
>JAYVJD010000369.1:0-2408 GCA_043769625.1 Pseudomonadota bacterium
CGGCGTCGGCAAAACGGAGCTTTGCAAAACCCTCGCGGAATTTTTGTTCGATTCGGAAGACCATTTAATTCGCATCGACATGAGCGAATTCATGGAGAAACACAGTGTCGCAAGATTGATCGGTGCGCCGCCGGGTTATGTCGGCTACGAAGAAGGCGGCTATTTGACCGAAGCAGTAAGGCGTAAACCCTACAGCGTGATCCTGCTCGACGAAGTGGAAAAGGCGCATCCGGACGTGTTCAACGTGTTGTTGCAAGTCCTCGACGACGGCCGCATGACCGACGGCCAAGGCCGTACTGTGGATTTCAAAAACACCGTCATCGTCATGACCTCGAACTTGGGTTCGCAGATGATTCAACAAATGGCCGGCAGCGATTATCAAGTGATCAAAATGGCCGTGATGGGCGAAGTGAAAACCCATTTCCGGCCGGAGTTCGTCAATCGTATCGACGAAGTTGTCGTGTTCCACAGCCTCGGCGACGCGCACATTTTATCGATCGCGAAAATTCAGATTCAATATTTGGCGAAACGACTCGCGGCGATGGAAATGAAACTTGACATCAGCGATGAGGCGATAACGGAAATCGCCAAAGCGGGTTTCGATCCGGTGTACGGAGCGCGGCCGCTAAAGCGCGCAATTCAAAGCCAAATCGAGAACCCCCTCGCGAAGCAAATTCTCGAAGGAAAATTTGCGGCGAAGGACACGATTAATGTCGATGTGAAACGCGGTGTGATTGTGTTTGAGAAAGCGTCGTAAGTGGATTCAATGGCCTGAGAGGCCCTATTGATAGGGCTCCCAGGCCATTCATACGGGGAAGGCAACATTTAGCGTGCGCTTTGCCCACCCCGCTCAAACGATCCGCATCGACGATGCACAAGGCGGAATCAACAATGGGCTCAGCCGGCAAATTCTTTCACGATGCGGTTGAACTTGGTCGGATTCTCCATGAACATAAAATGGTTGCCGCCTTCGGCTTCCTCGAAAATTTCAACACGCGAACCTTTGATTTGCGTGCCCATCCATTGTTGCGATTTCCAGCCGACTAAGCTGGTTTTCCCGCCCACGATCAGCGTCGGGACATTGATTAATGGAAGCACGTCGCGCCAATCGTTGGTGGCATGGTCATACAACAGACGTGCCGCATACGGGCGAGGAAACTTGAGATTCTGCTGAATCGCCCAGTTTAATTCGTCGCGCGAATAGGCTTTTGTGAACATCCCGGTGATGAAGCCCTCGGTCGTTTTTACACCGTCGGCGCCGGCCAGCGAGTTAGTGACGTCGTAGAGTGAATTTTTGTCGAGAATTGCGCCGGCGTCGGCTTTCTCTTGCTCCGTCCAAATAGGATTCGCCGTAATCATTGGCATCTGATCGATCAACACCAACTTGCTGAGCCGGTCGCCGCCGTACAACTCCCAATAGCCCCAGATCACCGAGCAGCCCATGGAGTGGCCTGCAAGCACAACATTGCTCAAACCCTTAGCAGTAAGTAATTCGTGTACATCTGCCGACAAACGATGAATGCGATAACCATGAACCGGTTTGTCGGATTCGCCGTGGCCGCGCATATCGATGGCGATGACACGATACTTATCGCTTAAGCCCGTAAGCTGATGCTTAAACTGCGCCGCAGTCTGCGACCAACCGGGAATCATTACCAAGGGCCGGCCCTTGCCGGCTTCAAGATAATGTAGCTTCACACCGTCGCTAGTAGTGAAACTGCCTTCGCTTATAGCGCCCGCGCCACTTGCTGTAGCGGCTTTAGTGTTCGCGCCCATGTTTTGACAAGCCATCAATCCAGCAAGCGCGAGAGTGATGGTGAACTTTGAAAAAACGACGAATACTTGTTTGCGACTCCAGATCATGATTTCCTCCTTCGTGAATAGAATCCACTCGAGTTTTTCGCAACGGCGGGGATTCGAATTACCTGAAAACTGGACGGTCAAAGATTTTTACACGCCTTTTCGACAAGCGTCAATGGTTTTTCGGTTCTAGTATCGGCGCTCCAATTCTTCGTATATACGCGACGGCTAACGAAGCAATAAAACGTCGAATACGCCCAGTCAGCCATGCGCCACACCAACTGATCACATTCCACAAGCAGCGTGCGCGGTGCGCACCCAACGGGCCGCAGGAAATTAGTATGCTGACTTTCCGCCGCTGCGCCAGCAGGCAATACCAGCGCGGTTCCTCAGGCATGCCGTGCCACAAGGTAAATAGGACGCGGCTCGTGGCACGGTGTTGTCAGAAGACCTTGATTGTTGCGCACCCGATCTCCTGTGCGCGGCAACGAGCGTTAGAGCGTTAGGGTCAGGTCTCAATACTGTTCGGTTAGCCGTTCGGGCTGAGCTTGTCGAAGCCCATTCACCCTTCGACAGGCTCAGGGCGAACGAGCTTAAGCGAACAGCAT
>JAYVJD010000370.1:0-6570 GCA_043769625.1 Pseudomonadota bacterium
CACCTTCACATCAAATCTGAATCGCCGCTTAGCTCAAACAGGTTCTCGCCGACGGCCCCCGATAGGCAGCAAAAATAGCGTCGGCGCAGATGGGTGAGCTATTCTTTCTTCGATTGGGGTAGGGTGCGCCGCGCGCACGCGTGAGGTTCAAAGAATAGTGCCGTAGGATGTGCTGACGAAGGAAGCGCATCGTTCGCGATTGATACGCTTCCTTCGTCAGCACACTCTACTGACTAACTGGCTTTGTTGTGCCGCGCACTTTCCATCTAAGATAAAGCCCAAATAAATACAAAGTGATGGCAATACCCAAACCAAAAGGTACGGCGGAAAATGCGTAGCCCATGTTATACATTCTCGATGAAATTGGCGTAATACTGGTTTTGTGTGCGAGATAACGGCTCCATGTTTTGTTATCGTCGGTTTGATGCGTGGTTTCGATTAGCTGTTCATCACTGCGATTTTCGATGCCGGTGTGAGTGATGTTATTAGCATCATCACCAATACGATCTTTGGGTTGGGGCATCAAAAAAGAATAGGTAGTATCACTTTTTTGTATGCTAGAAACTTCTGAAAGTGGATGTAAGCTAAATGGATATGGGCTCTCCCCCCGGCGTAACCGCGACGCGAAATAGCGGGTGAAGCTTATCGCCTTTTTCTATAAAGCGAGCGTCATGTGCAGTAAGGTAATTGGTAGTGACTGCGCTGATGCCGGTACAGCTTATGGGAATAAACAATAGGCTGCCGATTATAGAGGCTAATAGTTTTAATAATTTTATAAAGAGTATCTTGAGGGTTGAAATTTTTAGACTAGGGCTTTGTAATAATACGCCGTCGCAATCAACTCACCATTCGGTATCGCTGCGTAATTGGGTATCTCGCCGACTTTGGTCCAGCCCAGATGTTGATACACCGACTAGGCATGTGAACTAGCTTCGGTATCGAGCACCAACAACGTAAGTTTTTCGCTGCGCGCGAATGTTTCTGCCGCGGCCATGAGCTGGCTGGCGATGCCTTAATCGCGATACGAGCTCAATACAAATAATTTTTGCAGGTCGGCGCGATGACGGCCGTTTTGTTTTTGGCAGGCGTCGAGTTGGACTGTGCCGACAATTTTTCCGTCCGCTTCTGCAACCCATAGCGATAAGCCATCGTTCAACGAGGCAAAAACTTTTTGCCAATATTTTTCAGCGGTTTGTTTTAGCAGCGGTGCGAGAAAACCGATGGATGCGCCGTTGTGAACGGAGTCGATGAGTAATTCGCATAAAGAAGACTCAATCGCGGGCTCTGCTTTTGTGACTTGTCGGATGTGAGTCATGTTAATTTACGCTAGATAATTTAGGCGTTCAAGTTGTAGGATGTAATGAGGCACGAAGCGCATCAATCGTGTGTGTTGTATTTTATTGGCGGCGCGTTACACCCATCCCCATGCTAACCTTCCCCCTTGTCCTCGGGTGAAGTGGCCGAGGGTTGAAGGGGAAGGGACTCTGCGCTTCGTACCGCATTACATCCCACGTCGAATATATAAATAAATTAATTAAATCAATTAGTTACTTTGATATAGCCAAAAACGTTCATTACGCTCGCCGGGCCGTGATCCTTCCCATATTTTTTTCCAGTTGCCGAGCAAGGTCGTCGGTTTTTTCGGTGAGGCTTGCACCAATAATAAATGACAATCGTCGCCAATATTGCCCGGCAAAGGTTGATACAGCGGGGCAGAAACTTCGACGCCGTAGTAACTGAGCAGCGCGCGTTGCGGTTCACCTAGGTCTTTGCTGGCGAGGCAGTTGTGTTGCGCGGGTAAGGCGGATTTTAATTCGGTAAACACGCTGCGATAACTTCTGCCGTGGTCGATGTAGGGCAACCACAACGCCATCGCGAGTAACCAGAATACGGTGATACCGGCCGTCCAATTCACAATCGCGCGACGGTTTGATTGACGTGTGCGCCACACGACCATCAGCCAGATTATCGTCAGCGCCAGCGCGAAAATAAATGCGACGCTGTGAAATTGTGGCGTGAAGCCGGGTTGATAGTCGGCGATGCGCTTAGCCAGTTTAGCGGGGAATCCGGTGAACATGGCAACAAAGCCTAGCCACAACACTGACGATAAAATACCGAAGGTCATCATGCCGAACCAGTCGAACGCACTGGCTGCACTGCGGCGCAGGGTATCGACGCCGCCTGCTGCGAGGATGGAAAGGGGAATCAACGTCGGCAACGCGCTCAAGTCGCCTTGCGGCGCGAAAAAAGTGATGGCGATAAACGACACCAGAAAGCCGACCAAGGGCAATTGGGTCGATGGATAATGCAAACCCTTGCGGCCATTGGCCCACAACGCCCACAGCGCCAGCGGCAACGCGGGCCATGCATACCAAGGCAACAGCTCAAGGTAAAAGCGTAAGGTTTGCCACGGTGTATGGGTGAAGTTGGAAAAAAATCCGCTGAGGCTGTTTGTGCTCAGCCAATGCGAAAATAATTCTGGTGAACGTTTGTTGAGCGCGAGTGGCCACAGCGCGACCCACGGCAAAGCAGCGAAAGGCGCGACGGCCCAAGCCTGTAAAAAGCGTAGCGTGCGCCATTCGCTGAAGATAAGCGGCAATAACAATCCGGTGAAACAAATTATGACCGGTGCGATGAGGCCTTTAGACATAAACGCGATGCCGATGCCAGTGCCTATCGCCGCACCGCCGGCAAAGCCGCTGATGCGGCTTTTAGCCAAGCCCCAATACGCCAGCGCGAGACCGGCGAGCAAAGCGACGTCGCTGACCATTTCGTGCGCACGCAATAACAAGCCGAGACAACCGATAAATATCAATACGGAAAGCCGGCCAAAGCGGAAGCCGAATAATTCGCGTGCGGCAAGCCCCGTAAATAGTATCGCCAGCGCCATGTAAAAGCCGGTGGCGAGCCGCGCGGCGTCGTGCATGGGGAATATGCCATTCAGCGCGCGCGCGAACGCAGCGGCGGTGAGTGAGTAGAGCGGAGCTCTGCTGACAATCGATTCGCCGCCTTGCGGCGCGACGATCCAATCACCGCTTTGCACGATGCGATGGATGTAACCGAAATTCAGCGCTTCATCGGGTTTCCACGGATCATGGCCGATTAGGCCAGGCAATATCCAGACGAGGCAGACGAGGAGAAATAGAAATGTTTTAACCGGCGTGCGCGTACCGTCGAAAGCGATGTCTTTCCACGGTACGCGCGGTGCAGATATTGGTAGCCCCAAGGTTTACTCGACGATTTTGAACAGCTGCCCTTGTGCCGGTTCGCCCGAAGGATAGAGGCCGTTAAGCAGGCGCAACTCCTGTTCGGCGAATTGTCCCAGTGGCGAATTGCGTGACAGCGATGCGAAGGTCATGCCGCGTTGTGCGCTGATCGTGCGCAAATTATACGGGCGCGCGTTCTGTTTTTCTGCCGGCGTCATGGCGTGAAAGCCATTCAATGCCGCGTTCAGTTCATTACGCGAACGTTGCATCGCTGCGTCATCTTTCGATTGCGGCACGAACATGAATTGCTGTCCGCCGTAGGCCATCAACACACCTTGTACAGGCTTGCCTTGGCTAGTCCCTTTGAATGATGTGGCGGGATAGCCATTCACCGAAGTGTTGGTGACATTGCCGCTATCGGGTTTAAACACCGCTTTGAAAATCTCATTCGGGTTGGCGCCCGCGCCGGTGACCGACGCCATGATCAGCTCGGCATCGCCAGCCGCATTCACCATGACCAGTTTGTCGGGTGAATTCTGGAATTTCCAACCTTGCGGCACGGTGATCGTAAAGTTGAGTGGCTCGTGATAAAAATTATTGCCGCGCGTCACGCCTTGATCACGGCTGTCGCCGAATACCATGCTGCCTGTACGCTGCAAAAATGCGTTGCGATTGCCGTCGCCCGGAATGGGGGGATATTTCGCGGCAATGTTGACGATGTCGTTCAAGCGTTGGTCGTTCGATGGATGCGAGGACAACCAGTCGGGCATACGTTGTGGGGTTTTTCCCGCTACGCGCGCGCGCTCGGCTGCGGCTAACTCTTGCGCCTTCAAGGTGCCGATGACTGTGATCATGGTCTTCGGGTTGTAACCTGCGCGCGATAAATACTCTGCGCCGAGTTGGTCGGATTGCAATTCATGTTCACGTCCGTGTTTGAGAATCACGGCTTGGCCGACTTGTCCGGCGATTTCGCCAAGGCCTTGCACGCCGCCGTAAATTTGCCCGAGTATTTCTGCGGCCACTGCGCCGACTTGGGCAATCGTGCCTTGGCTTTGTTGTTGCGCGCCGTGGCGCGCAGTGACGTGGCCGATTTCGTGGCCGATGACACCGGCGAGTTCGGCTTCGCTGTTCAGATGCGCCATGATGCCGCGCGTGATGTAAATATAACCACCAGGTAACGCGAAGGCATTGATCTCCGGCGAATCGACCACGGTGAAATGCCATTGCAGGTTCGCCCGTTGCGAATTGCGCGCCAGCTTCTGACCGATTTCATTGACATAGGCTTGCAGTGCTGCGTCGTTGTACACGCCGTATTCTTTTTTCACATCCGCGTCGGCTTTTTGCCCCAGTGCGATTTCGTCGCTTTCGCTCATCAGATTGAGTTGGCGTTGACCCGTGACCGGGTTCGTGGCGCAAGAAGCCAACAACGTCACGGCGACGCTGGAAGCGAGTAGTTTGCGTAGAGAAAATATTTTCATCGGGAATCCCCCAAAGATGGTTGTACGAGTATGACGGCTGATTCGAGAGAAAAGTTTACCAGAGGGCAGGCTAATTACAAAAACAAAAAAGGCAGCCTGAGCTGCCTTTGTCGTTGAACCGCACTACCAGAACAAATGTTTGCCAAATTACTTCGGCGCGCTCGTCGATGCGTATTTTTTGCGGAACTTATCCACGCGACCTGCGGTGTCGAGGATCTTCTGTTTGCCGGTGTAGAACGGATGGCACTCAGAGCAAACCTCGATGGTCAGCGGTTTAAATACGGTCGAGCGAGTTTTGAATTTGTTGCCACAACTACAGCTGACATCAATTTCTTTGTATTCGGGGTGGCCTGCTGCTTTCATGGTATTTCCTCTATCGAGCGCCGGCGGGGTGTACGCCGACTAATTAAAAAAGAGATTATCGCTCAAAGTGGTCTGTCTGAGCAAATCCTTCCAGCATGACGGATAAGTGGTCGCAGCAATAAATAAAAATACTGAATAAATACAATTAGTTAGGTAGAGGATGGTTTATTTGTAAATCTCTCGCCGATTGCCAACGCGCAACACTAAAATCAACAGTCTCTTGTCTTCAATGTTGGTGATGATGCGCCAATCACCCACGCGGTATTTCCAGAAGTCTCCCAACTTTCCCCCGCTCAGGGCTTGGCCAATACTGCACGGGTCGTCCAGGATTGCAATGCGTTCGCGTAAAAAAGAAATGATACGGCGAGCGGTCGGCGGGTCGAGTTTGCGTAATTCCTTGATTGCGGCAGGGTCAAATTCAATTTTCCAGACCAAGTAGTTTCTCCACTTTGTCTAAAGAAATCGTTGAATTTTTCCCCGATACGATTTGCGCGTAGCGCTTTTCTGCTAAAAAGCGGTCTTCCAAGTCGGCAATATATTCGCTGATCGCTTCGCGCGCATAAAAGCTTTTGGTGCGGCCCGTTGCTTTGGCGAGTTTATCTAGTCGGGCTTCTAAATCTTCGGGCAGTCTGAGGGCAAGCATGGCTTACTCCTTTGCTATACGTGTATAGCATTATAAAACGCACTGAATTTTTTAGCAAATTGCGTGAACGAGGGGCGAAAAAATGCCAGCCCTTTAGTGCAGAGGGGCTGGCGGTGTTTTTCTGGCAGAAGTATCAGCCGCGCTTCATTTGATCAAAAAATTCGGCATTGTTCTTAGTCGCTTTGACTTTATCCAGCAGAAATTCCATCGCTTCGAGTTCGTCCATCGGGTAAAGTAGTTTGCGCAGGATCCAGATTTTTTGCAGCAGGCTTTGTTCGATGAGTAATTCTTCACGGCGGGTGCCGGAACGATTGACGTTGATGGCGGGGTAAATTCTTTTCTCGGCCATACGACGGAAGATGGATTTCCATATTGCCAGTGCCTTTGAATTCTTCGTAGATCACATCGTCCATGCGCGAGCCGGTATCGACCAGGGCGGTGGCGATGATGGTGAGCGAGCCGCCTTCTTCGATGTTGCGCGCCGCGCCGAAAAATCTTTTTGGGCGTTGCAGCGCATTGGCATCGACACCGCCGGTCAACACTTTGCCCGACGCGGGCACCACGGTGTTGTACGCGCGCGCAAGACGGGTAATTGAGTCGAGCAGAATCACCACGTCTTTTTTATGTTCGACCAAACGCTTGGCTTTTTCGATCACCATCTCGGCCACTTGCACGTGGCGCGTGGCCGGTTCGTCGAAGGTGCTCGACACCACTTCGCCGCGCACCGAGCGCGTCATTTCGGTGACTTCTTCCGGGCGCTCGTCGATCAGCAGCACGATCAGCGCGACCTCCGGGTGATTGGCGACGATGGCGTGCGCGATGTGCTGCAGCATCACGGTCTTGCCGGCCTTGGGCGGCGAGACGATCAGGCCGCGCTGGC
>JAYVJD010000371.1:0-2401 GCA_043769625.1 Pseudomonadota bacterium
GAGTTTAAGCAGCAACTGGAAATAATCGGAGAATCATGCAACTGCTAGCGAACACAACCTCGCCTTATGTTCGAATCGCGCGCATCGCGCTGTATGAAAAGGGAATAGAAATCGAACCCACTATCGTAGACCCTTGGGCCGACGACTATCGCTTACGCGCAGCCAATCCCGCCACGCGAGTCCCTACACTACTGCTTGACGATGGCACCTCGCTATCCGAGAGCTTGCTGATTGTTCAGTGGCTGGAACAGCAGCGCCCGGCCCCTGGATTCCCCAGTCTTTTGGGAAGTGATGCCACCGCAGTATTGTCGCGCGCTGGGATCGCGATCGGCGTAATCGACGCCGCCGTGCATACCATCATCATTCGCAAAGTTACCGCGCCCACCCTATTCGATGAAACGCCCGTCGGCTTGCGGCGCCGGCGCACGATGGTAGAGGGCATTAATCGGCTTGAGGCAATTCAATCAAATCAAGGTTTGTTTGACCATGGGACACCGACGCTGGACACGATTTGCGCAATCGTTGCCGTTGACTACTTATGTCTGCGATTTGGCGACGCAGGTTGGCTGCCTTCCACGCCGGGCCTTAAGGCGTTGTCGAATAAATCGCTAGAACGTGCGTCGTTTTCAAAGACAGTACCCTATTGATTTCTACGTGAACGAGGCGTGCGAGTTGATCCGAACGCGATCCGGTTGTAAACAACGTCTTTCGGATGTCAGGCCGAAGGGCAAATCAGTTGGCCAACCCGCAACGCTTGCGGCATAAATTGTTTTTGCGCTACTCGTTGCTTTACTTTTGGTATGGAATTTGGGTCGGTGGCCCACGATACTAAGGAAAATCATGATTTCGAACGCCAAGACTTGTGCCTAAAACTAGGTTCATGCATCCTGGTCCTTAGCTGGTTTAGATAAAAGGAAAAAAATTAAATGAAAGCAACTTTTCGCTTCTTGCTCGTGGCGTTGATAGTCGCAATTGCGATGGGCAACTATGCCAGCGCCAACGAAAACGCCACCGTCGATCCCTCCCAGAGCGCCGTTTGGCCGGCGATCCAAAAAGCCGTGTTCGGCGATCGGCAGATCACGTTTGATCAGAACGCCGAATTCGTCGAACTATTTTCGCCTGCGTCGGCCGACGATGCATCGGCGGTGCCTATTATCGTTCGTGCTAAACACGCGCAGACGGCAAAACGCTGGACCGAAAAGATTTGGCTGATTGCGGATAAAAATCCTTCGCCCGTCGGTGGGATATTTCAGTTTTACCCAACCTCCGGAATAGCGAATATCGAGACTCGCATCCGGGTGGAAGACTTCACACACATCCGCGCCATTATTGAAGACAACGAAGGCAAGCTGTACATGGCGGCGCGCTGGATCAAAGCATCCGGTGGTTGTTCGTCCGCTCACGGCAATGAAAACGGCGAAGACAATTTGGGAAAAATTAAATTTAAAATCGACGACATGATCGAAGCGAACACGCCGATCAAGGCGCAGGTGATGATTTCTCATCCGAATACGTCGGGTCTGGCCATCGATCAATTAACCCAACAACATCCGCAACCGAAATACGTCAAGCACGTCGATGTGACTTATGCCGGCAAGCCCATCATGACTGCGGACGTGGATTTTTCGATCAGTCAAAATCCGGTGTTTCGTTTCTATTTCCCGCCGACCGACAAAGGCGAATTGAAAGCAGAAATACTCGACACCAGCGATACCAAATTCACCAAAATTGTCCGCATCGAACCGGGTAAACCGGTGATGGATGTGAAGGACGTGAACTAGGCGACAACGCCGATGTTTTCCGCGACACACAAAGGCGCCTCACCGCGCCTTTGTTTTTTTCTAGAAAGTGATTTGTCATCATCAGGCAACAAGATAGGTGGATTGTGAAGCTATGCGTAATCGCTTAACGCCCGACGAACTTCAACCCGTTGCCGGCGGCGGGTTACTTGACCGTCGCATTTTCTTAAAGCACGGTCTACAGCTTGGCGCGGCAAGTATGTTGACGGCAAATACCTTGTCCGTTGCGGCTAAAGAACAGGCGGCGGATTCGGCGCTCACTGCGCCGGATTGGATGCGCAAACCCGGTTTGCCGTTTTCCAATTACGGCAAGCCTTCGCCGCATGAAAAAAAAATCTTTCGCTGGGTTTCCGCCAACAAAATCGCGCCCGGTAACGGCGTGTCATGGACGCCGCTGCACGAGCTGGAGGGCATCTTAACGCCCAGCGGTTTGCATTTCGAGCGGCACCACAATGGCGTGCCCGAGATTATCCCCGAGCAGCATCGGCTGCTTATTCACGGCATGGTGAAGCGCCCGCTCAAATTTTCCATGAGCGATTTGGTGCGTTACCCGATGCGCTCGCAACTGCTGTTTATCGAATGCGGCGGCAACAGCAACGCCG
>JAYVJD010000372.1:0-2401 GCA_043769625.1 Pseudomonadota bacterium
TAGAATGACGACATTCAGTCCTTTACTGTTACGTCCCATACGATCGAGCACTTCGTTGACGTTGAGGCTGTGTTGTACCAAGTCTTCTTCACTATCGAGCTTCAAATCTACCGGCATCAAATAATTTTTACCGCGAATTTGTGCGCCGTGACCGGCATAAAAAACCACGCGCGCATCCGCATCGCGCGTTTGTTGTAAAAAATCGCGCACTGATTCGTTCAAACTTTGCCAGCCTGAATCTTTCACCAAACGCGTAGTGAAGCCTAGTTTTTTTAATTCGCCATCAACGGCCATCGCATCGTTCAGCGGATTTTTAAGCGGGGCCTCTTTATAACTGGCATTACCAATGACTAGCGCCACGCGCTTGGCGCCGAACCATGACTCGTCAGGCACGCGCGTTTTTTCTGCTGGCTGCGCGCTGACGCTGAAGGTAAATACGCCGAGTAAAAATACCGTTAGCGCTTTCAAAAATCTTTGCTGATACATGACGGCCCTCTCACGATGCTGCATTTGTCGCTATTATTTATTGGTCAACCAACTCTTCCGGCAGCGATGCAACGACACTGACGCTATCCACGACTTTGCTGGTTTGGAAACGGGTTTGGGTTTGCTCGATTCGCTCAGCGGCGACTTTAATATAGTAGTCACCTAGATGCGACGGTCCGGCAATAATCAAGGCACCGTTATCAATTAACAATAAGCGGATTTCATTTTCTTGTGCATCTGATTTGATATTCACGCGCAGTAGCGGGCCATCAGCCCAACCTTTTTTGGTGCTGCGCACTTCGGCAAATGGCGGCTCAGACACAACCAAGCGGCCTAACATCACCGCCTGCAGCGCAATCACGGCCAAAGCTACGCCCAGCGCAGGCGAAAATTTTGCAAAGCCGGGATTAGCACTACCGAACAACCAGCTACTGAAACGTTGTAACGCGTTCGGCTGTGCCTTTGCCGACGAACGCGTCGCTTTTGCTGCGTGAATGCGCGCCAAGGCTTTATTCAAACCGAGATCTGCGGATACCGGCGCGCTATTTTCTTTGGTTTGATTTTGCAACGCACCCCAAGCAGCGAGCTCAGACGTTGCTTGCGCATGATGCTCGCGCACGTAAGCGTCCATCCACGCCTTGTCGTCGGCATTCAAGCTGCCGTTGACGTACCACGGCGCTAATTCGCTGAATCGTATTTGTTCTGTATTCACTCAACCCTCTCGGCTTAAAAAATTGCGCAAGCAGTTTTTCACTTTTTGCCGCGCATGAAACAATCTGGTCTTCACCGTGTTCTCTGGCACGTTTTGTACTTCTGCTACTTCACCCAACGTATAACCTTCATAAAATACTAAATGCAAACATTCGCGGTGCTCATCAGACAATTTCGCCATGCAATCTTGCACGCCTGTCTGTCGCTGCCTATCCGCTAACAACGCGAATCCATCGGGATCACCTGAGACTAAAGTTTGTTCAAAATCCTGCAAGTCATCATGATCCGGCTCGGCTGACCGATAGCTATTCAAAATCTTGTAACGCGCGATGCCTAATAACCAGGTGCTGAATTTGGATTCCCCGCGAAACCGATCTGGAAATTTCCACACTTCATACAAGGTATCAACCACAATTTCTTCCGCCTGCGCCGGGTCATGCAAACGATTTAACGCGAAGGCATACACCTTCCGGCTCATATCTCGATACAGCTCGGTGAACGCAGCTTCGTCACCGCTAGATATTTTATTTAATAAAATTAAATACTTGTTGTTATCAAATTCCATTGCCTAGTCCTGATATGAGTCACAAAATACGCTACGCGGGTTCAATATTTTTTGCCTTGTTACAGTCTAGCTTACCGATTTAAACAATCCGCTTTTTGTGCTGTTTTTGAAATGTTTAAATTACCCCGTAGTTAAATCCCGCAAATTGCGCGTAAAATTGATTTCGGGGGCGGTATTTGTGAGGTAATTCCTTGAAAAATATAAATAATCAGAATAGCGTCATGTCCTTGATATACTCCAAAAATACAGGCTTTACCCCATTAGCAGTTACGGGGTTCAGCGTACTGCTATTTCTGGCAAAACTACTACACTCCTAATTAGAGAGTTTATTCGTTTCGAAAAGCCCGCCGTAATGGCGCTTTGCAGCCTTCGACTGATAGATAGCCTATCTGTCTTTGATCAGTACCCTTGGGAGTGGAACATGAAACAACGTATTGTGATTGCCGAAGACCACACTATTTTGCGCGAAGGCCTGCGCGCGTTGGTCTCCGCCGATCCGGATATTGAGGTGGTAGCCGAAGCCTCGAACGGCCGCGACGCGATTAAATTGGCCGCGCTGCATATTCCTGACTTGATGATGATGGACATTTCCATGCCCGGCACCAACGGCATTGAAGCGATGGTCGAAATCAAGAAGCG
>JAYVJD010000373.1:0-6548 GCA_043769625.1 Pseudomonadota bacterium
GCCGGTCGTCCGAGTATGGGTAAGACGGCGTTTTCGCTTAACATTGCCGAGAACGTCGCCATCGACAGCGGTTTGCCGGTCGCCGTGTTCAGTATGGAAATGGGCGGCACGCAACTCGCCATGCGACTGCTGGGCTCAGTCGGCAAACTCGATCAGCACAAATTGCGCACCGGTAAATTGCGCGATGACGATTGGCCGCGCCTGACCCATGCTGTGGGAAAACTCAACGAAGCGCCGATCCACATCGACGAAAGTGCAGCGCTGAACGCACTCGAATTACGTGCACGCGCACGACGTCTGCATCGTCAATGCGGCAAGCTCGGCTTGATCGTCATCGACTACATCCAACTCATGTCGGCCAACTCGACAGGCGAAAATCGCGCGACAGAAATTTCAGAAATTTCGCGTTCGCTAAAGGCCTTGGCGAAAGAACTCGAAGTGCCGGTGATCGCGCTGTCGCAGTTAAATCGCAGCTTGGAACAACGCCCGAACAAACGCCCCATCATGTCCGACCTGCGCGAATCCGGCGCCATCGAACAAGATGCCGATTTGATTTTGTTTATTTATCGCGATGAAGTGTATAACCCCGATTCGCCGGAAAAAGGCACAGCGGAAATCATCATTGGCAAACAACGTAACGGACCGATCGGCACAGTGCGCATGACCTTCCTCGGTGAATACACACGCTTTGAAAGTTTCGCTCACGGCGGTGGTGGCGGTGGCGGGCCGTATTGATCTTTTTAATAATCGTTTGTAACTTATTGATTATATTGAATAATAATGACACGTCCGTTACAAGCTCGCATCCATCTTTCAGCCCTAAAAAATAATCTCGACGTCGTGCGTCGTCACGCGCCAAAATCCAAAGTCATGGCCGTCATCAAGGCCAACGCATACGGCCACGGTTTGTTGCGCGTCGCGCGTGCGCTGGAATCGGCTGATGCTTTTGCCATTCTCGAACTCGACAAAGCGATTCAATTACGCGAAGCGGGCTTCAAACAAACCATCATCATGCTCGAAGGTTTTTTCAATGCGGCTGAACTGCCGCTGTTCGCCGAACACGGTTTGACCACAGTCATTCATCACGCCGAGCAAATTGACATGCTGGCGAATACGAAACTGCCGACGCGCCTCGACGTGCATCTCAAAATCAACACCGGCATGAATCGCCTCGGCTTCGCGCCACAACATTATCAAGCTGCGATCGATAAGCTCACGCATCTCAACAACGTCGGTAAAATTACCTTGATGACGCACTTCGCCTGCGCTGACGAAGCGACCGGCATAGCCACGCAACTGCAAGCGTTTCGCTCGCTGGTCGGGCACACCGCGTTGCCACGCAGCCTCGCCAATTCCGCTGCGATTTTGCGATTTCCCGAAAGCCACGCCGACTGGGTCCGCCCCGGCATCATGCTATTCGGCTCGTCGCCGTTTGAGGATAAAGGGGCCGATGAATTCGGTTTGCAACCCGCGATGACGCTCGAATCCGAAATCATTTCCGTGCAGCACCTCAAACCCGGCGACAGCATAGGCTACGGCGCGACGTTCAAAGCCACTCAGGAAAAATGGATCGGCACTGTTGCCTGCGGCTATGCCGACGGCTACCCACGCCACGCGCCAACCGGCACACCGGTGTTAGTCAACGGCAAACTCACACGCCTGCTCGGCCGCGTATCGATGGACATGCTCGCCGTCGATCTCACCGGCATCGCCGACGCCGGCGTCGGCAGCAAAGTCGTATTGTGGGGTCAAGGATTGCCGGTCGATGTGGTCGCAGGTGCGGCGGGGACGATCAGTTATGAATTATTGTGCGCAGTGGCGGGCCGGGTGAAGGTTGTGGAAGAATAAAATGTGTTCGCAAATATCCTAAAAAGACAAGATGGAGCCTTCACAAGTCAAAAAAAACCTTGAACTAGTAATCCTCCGGCGTTTTTATTCACGCTGGCATATGGCATTAATCGTATTAGCTAGTTTAAGCGCAGGGCTTGTTTCCAGCAAATTATTACTTCATTTTTCCGATCTAAAATTGTTGGTTCGCTATCCCGTTTCTGTCATGGTTTCATACATTATATTTCTTATAGGATTAAGTCTTTGGCTACGCTATGCTGGGATAGGTAAATATTTAGATGGTCGCGTGATGTCGAAGCGTGCTTTTGAAAAAGATGCAGTCTGGCAAAATATTGCGCAAGGGCATTTCGAAACGGATAAAGTGAAATCGATCGAAGGAAAACTATTGGATAATACTTTTTCTGGTGCTACGACTTCAATTCGTACCGGATTAGATATTGGCACCACAGGTTTTGGTGAGATATCGGGAATTGGTTGTGTATTTGTTTTGTTCGGAATATTTATTTATTTTGTAACGATTGCACTTTATGCCGCAGGCTTTTTGTTAATAATCGATGCTCCGGTGATTTTGGCGGAAATTGTGTTTGAAGCGATCCTTGCTGCAGGTCTAGTTAGAGCCGCCAGACGTCAGGCATCAAATGGATGGTTAGTCAGCGCATTTTCAGTAACATGGCCTAGTCTTGCGTTTGTAATGATCTTCGCAGTATTGTTTGCGCTATTTGTAAACAGATACGCTCCCGAAGCGAACTCAATCCCAGATCTTGTAAAAGTGATTTCAATTAAGTATGGCAAAAGCTAAAACGATCTATACCTGCACCGAATGCGGCGGACAAGCGCCGAAGTGGCAGGGGCAGTGTCCCGGTTGCGGAGAGTGGAACACGCTGGTGGAAACCATTGCGGAAACGGCGCAGACGAAGAACAGCCGCTTTCAATCGCTGGCGAAACCGAGCGAAGTACAATCGCTGGGTGATGTCGAGGCGAGCGAAGTGCCGCGCCGCACGACGGGGATTTCGGAATTTGATCGCGTATTGGGCGGCGGGTTGGTTGAAGGCGCGGTGGTGTTGATCGGTGGCGATCCGGGCATAGGCAAATCGACTTTGCTGTTGCAGGCCTTATGTCACATGGGTGATAGTGCCAGCGTGTTGTATGTAAGCGGCGAAGAATCGGCGCAGCAAATCGCCTTGCGCGCCAAGCGCCTCGCGCTCAACGCCAAGCCGGTGCATTTGTTGGCCGAAATTCAACTGGAAAAAATTATTGCGACCTTGGCGGATCGTAAACCGCAAGTGGCGGTAATCGATTCGATACAAACCGTATATTCTGACGCGCTGACGTCTGCGCCGGGTTCCGTCGCGCAAGTGCGCGAATGTGCCGCGCAACTGACGCGCTTCGCAAAACAAAGCGGCACGTCGATAGTGTTGGTCGGTCATGTGACTAAAGAAGGTGCGTTGGCGGGACCGCGCGTGCTGGAACACATCGTTGATACCGTTTTATATTTTGAAGGCGATACGCATTCGTCGTTTCGTTTGGTGCGCGCATTCAAGAATCGTTTCGGCGCGGTGAACGAGCTTGGCGTATTCGCCATGACAGAAAAAGGTTTGCGCGAAGTGTCGAATCCTTCAGCGCTATTTCTCTCGCAGCATGGTAAAGAAGTCGCCGGTTCGTGTGTGATGGTGACGCAAGAAGGCACGCGACCGTTGTTGGTGGAAGTACAGGCCTTGGTCGATGAGGCGCACGCCCCGAATTCAAAGCGCTTGTCGGTCGGTCTGGAACAAAACCGCCTCGCTATGTTGCTCGCGGTGTTACATCGACATGCCGGTATCGCTTGTTTTGATCAGGATGTTTTTGTGAATGCGGTCGGCGGGGTAAAAATTACTGAACCCGCTGCCGACCTCGCAGTGTTGCTCGCGATTGTTTCGTCGTTGCGCAGCAAACCGCTGCAAGAAAAATTAGTCGTGTTCGGTGAAGTCGGGTTAGCCGGCGAAGTGCGACCCGTGCAGCGCGGACAAGAACGCTTAAAAGAAGCGGCAAAATTGGGCTTTACGCATGCGATTATTCCGAAAGCGAATAAGCCGAAACATGCGATTGCAGGGATTGAAGTGATTGCGGTTGAGCGGGTCGATGAAGCGGTGGAGTGGAGTAGAAAAAGTTAAATATAATCAATTACTTATATAATATTCGTCGTTAGAAGAAAATCGCGTAAATTAACACCACCACCAATAATATTTTCGCCAACACATAAAGCGTTTTGCTAAATGCTTTTAGTTGTTTGCGCCATTCATCGAGCTGATGAAAGAAGGCAAAAAATTTATTCAGCGCGCCGACTTTTTCCCCTTCAAAATTTTGCGTCACAGTAGCCTTGCCGAGTTGTCGCGCGATGAAGCGATTCAGGCCGCGCATGACGCCGGTTTTCAGGGGGCGTTCAATATCGGCAAATAAAATAATCCGCGTCACGTCGGTTTTGTTTTCGGCCCAATGCACATAGGTTTCGTCGAACATTATGTCTTCGCCATCGCGCCAAAAATATTTTTCGCCATCGACGTGAATATTGCAGTCGGCAGAATTCGGCGTGACTAAGCCCAAGTGATAGCGTAGCGATCCGGCGAAAGGATCGCGATGCGGATTGAGTTTCCCGCCCGGCGGTAGCAGGGCGAACATCGCAGATTTCACGCCCGGCGTGGCCTTGAGTAAGGCAACCGTTTTCGGGCACAAGCTTTCTGCCGACGGAATCGATTCGCCATACCAAGTCAGATAAAATCGGCGCCAGCCCTCTTTGAAAAAAGAATTGAAGCCGGCGTCGTTGTGTCCCGTCGCGCTGCGGATGTGGCCTTCGCTGGAGAGTGCGATGGCTTCATCGCGGATAATTTCCCAGTTGTCACGCAGATTGCGCAGCTCAGGAAAATCTTTGGTTTCAAATAATGGCTTGTCCGGCGCGTTGGAAAACAGATACACCAGCACGTTATACGGCGCGAGCAGAGCCGAGTGGTCAGTAAGCTGGCGCAGCAATTTCAGCCGCGAGTGCCCGCGAAAATGCACATACAAAATGGGCAGCAGGAAAAAAGCGATGAGCAAATATTTTAACGGGGGCAGGGTCATTGCGTGTTTATGTTCAGATTAAGGGTACTTTGTTATTTTACCCTGTATCGGTCAGCGCAATTGTTTTTGCAGCCAGACTGAGATGGCTTCGATCTCCTCCATACACACAGAATGCGCCATGGGGTAGGCATGCCAGTCCGGTTTATAGCCGTGTTTTAATAAAGCATTGTGCGATTTCTCAGCGACCGAAAAGGGGATTACATTATCTTGCTCGCCATGCGCCATAAAAATAGGGATGGATTTATTTTCCGCTGAAGCTTCTTTTTCGAGCGCATCAGGCATGGCAAGATACGTTGATAATGCCATGATTCCATTGAGTTTTTTTGCATATCGCAAACCAGCCTGCAAAGCGATCACGCCGCCTTGAGAGAACCCGGCGAGAATGATCTTGTCAGAGCTGAGTCCGCGTGAGATTTCCCGTTCGATCAGTTTTTCGATTTCAACTTGCGAGGCACGAATGTCTGGTTCGTTCGACTGCAATCCAGACGGGCCTTGCGCCAGGTCATACCACGCGCGCATGACATAACCGCCGTTAATCGTGACCGGTCGCATGGGAGCATGAGGGAAAATAAACCGCACTGGCAGCGAGTCGGGCAACTTCAATTCGCGCACGACAGAAACGAAATCGTTGCCGTCGGCACCGAGGCCGTGGAGCCAGATCACGCTGGCAATCGGATGATGGCCGGTTTGGAGTTCAATGGCGGGCAGTAGGGTAGGGGTCATAGCGAGATTGTTGTGGTTACAAGGCAAATAGTTAGGACTATAATTATGACTGGAATACTGCGGTATGGGAAAATCAATAAAAACACTTTCATTGAGACGAGATCGTTATTGATGCGGAGATCGACATGAATAAATTTTTACTTTTGCCAATCATTGCGCTGAGTTTTTTTGCCCAAGGCTGCGCACAAATACCTGCTGATGTTTCGGCGCAGCGATCAGAATATGACACGATTAAGATTGCGACAGTTGAGCGCTATGCGCTACGCAATAATATGCATGTTATATGGGTTAATTATCCGCGCGCGCGCGAACAATAGCTTTTGTCAGCCGTAAAGTTTTGCCCATTAATCCGACCAAGGTCGGTCGGGTTTCCATATTATTTTTTTCAGGAGCAATCATGAAACGTAGAGATTTCCTAGTGACCGCAAGCTTGGCCCCAGCCGGATTTTTTTTGCCAAGACAGGTTTTCGCCGAGATCCCCATCCGTGCGGAAAGGCCTTGGCGCACCTTTGAAACCATCACGCGCGTCGAAGTCCTGAACCCCGTCGGCCCGACCAAAATCTGGTTGCCGTTGCCGATGATCAGCGACACGGATTACCATAAATCTCTCGACAATAAATTCACTGCAGAGGGCGGCAAAGCTCAGGTGGTGAAAAATCCGCAGCAACATATCGGCATCGCTGCAGCTGAATTTCCTGAGGGAACAAAACCGGTGGTAGAGTTAAGAAGCCGCTTCACCACGCGCGATCGCGTAACCGATTTTAGCGCGCGTAATGTCACCGTCAGCGAAGACGTAAAATATTTTCTGCAAGCCTCCGACTTGATCCCGACCGACGGCATTGTCAAAACCACCGCCGATAAGATTACCCAAGGCATCAGCGGCG
>JAYVJD010000374.1:0-6544 GCA_043769625.1 Pseudomonadota bacterium
GGCGGAAAAAGAAATGGTGCGCGCCATGCTGTCGGAAAGTTTGCGTGCCGTGGTTTCGCAAACCTTGCTCAAAACCAAAGACGGCCAAGGCCGGGCGGCCGCACATGAAATCATGATTGGTACACCGGCTATTCGTAACTTGATTCGCGAAGCCAAAGTCGCGCAAATGTATTCGTCGATTCAAACCGGCGGCTCTATCGGTATGCAGACGATGGATCAATGCTTGACCGATTTGGTCCGCCGTAATGTGATTAGTATGGCCGACGCGCGCACCAAGGCGGAAAATAAGGCCAATTTTGCAGGTTAATTAAGTCAATAGAAACAATAGGTTATGGAAAAAGAACAAGCGCAGAAATTAATGTACGAATTGCTCCGCGTAATGCTCGCGCGCAAGGCCTCCGATCTGTTTATCACCGCCGGTTTTCCGCCCGCGATCAAGGTCGATGGCCGTTTGACGCCGGTGTCAAACCAAACCCTGACGCCGCAACACACGCTGGAGCTCGCGCGCTCGGTGATGACGGACAAACAGGCGGCCGAATTCGAAGCGACGCAGGAATGTAACTTCGCTATCGCCCCGCCGGGCATTGGCCGTTTTCGTTGCAACGCGTTTATTCAGCAATCGCGTGTCGGCATGGTGCTGCGAACGATCACCACGCAAATTCCGAATTTCGATCAACTCGGCTTGCCGTCGGTATTAAAAGATGTGGTGATGTCGAAGCGCGGGCTGGTGATTTTGGTCGGCGGCACTGGCTCGGGTAAATCGACTTCGCTCGCTGCAATGATCGGCCACCGCAACGAACATAGTTACGGCCATATCATCACCATCGAAGACCCGGTCGAATACGTGCATGAGCACAAGAATAGCATCATCACGCAGCGCGAAGTCGGCGTGGATACCGAAGGCTGGGTACCAGCGTTGAAGAACACTTTGCGTCAGGCGCCTGACGTGATTCTGATCGGCGAGATTCGCGACCGCGAAACGATGGACTATGCGATTGCGTTCGCCGAGACGGGCCATCTGTGCCTCTCTACGCGGCACGCCAACAGCGCGAACCAGGCGCTCGACCGTATCATCAACTTCTTCCCGGAAGAACGCCGCCAGCAGTTGCTGATGGATTTGTCGCTGAACTTAAAAGCGTTCGTGTCGCAGCGCTTAGTGCCGCGCAAAGAAAGCACCGGCCGGGTGGCTGCGATCGAAATTCTGCTCAACTCGCCGCTCATCTCCGAATTAATTTTCAAAGGCGATGTGCACGAGATCAAAGAAATCATGAAAAAATCGCGCGAGCTGGGCATGATCACGTTCGATCAAGCGCTGTTCGATTTGTTTGAGTCCGGCCAAATTAGCTATGAAGATGCGCTGAGAAATGCCGACTCGATCAACGATTTACGACTCAAAATTAAACTCGATAGTAAAATCGCCAAAGATGTTGATCGCGGCAGTGGTTTGGACCATTTGGAGATCATGTAATATTTTCACACGTTTTGTGGTTTATAAGTCATTGTTTTAATTATAATTTTTCTGTAATTTAACTAATCATAACAAAATAATGGTAATTATTCCCACAAAATGGCCTTTTCGGCTATTATTTTTCTTGGTTTACCCCAATAATGCATTCCATCAGTTCGACACATTTGTCGGACACTTTTCCCGGGGGGAAAATCATGTTGAGCTTTGTAATCTTGGTAACCTTGATGTTCGCAGCCGCTTTTGTGTATGTACTTAAAAGCGAAAAAACCACGAACCTGCCACTACTCGCCGCTGCTATAGCGTGGCCAGTCGCCTTCCTGTATCAATACGCCGTGCTCGGTTGCACGTTCGGTGACTGCGTGCCGTTTGTCGAAATGCCCTTTGTCTGGAGCGCCTTGCTGATGGTTACCGTCGGCGGCCTGTCGAAACTGGCTAAGCTGTATAACGCCAATTTCGCCATGACACTGCAGCCCGCTGCTAAATAATTCTTCCTCAGATTTTGTGCAATAAAAAACGGCGCTTCACGCGCCGTTTTTATTTATCTCACCCACTCTGGCCTATGCAGCGGTCTCAGGTTTTCTTCTCGAACCGGCAATCATTTTGTATTCAAACAAACGACATTCCAGCTTGCCGTTAAACAGCGGCGTGCGCTTTGACGCGGCCAAATGAATCAACTTGGGCAAACGCATATCGGCGCTCAAGATATAAGCATTCCAGCCGGCGAATTTTTGCTTCAACACATCGCCCAGCTTAGGATAAAACTCTTCCAGATCGCGCTGTTCGCCGAGGCGCACGCCATAAGGGGGGTTCATCACCATCACGCCCGACTCGGTCGGTGGCGACATCTCCAGCACGTTGGCTTGCTTGATCTGCACTGCGTCGGTCAAACCGGCGGCTTGCAAATTCGTTTTCGCGTCATCCAACGCTTCACCATATAAATCGCTACCGTAAATCGGCAACGCGGTAATCGGTTTGCAACGGTCTTCTAACTCTTTGTGGATTTGGTTAAATGCATTCACGTTGAAATTAAGCAAGTTGGCGAAACCAAATTGACGACCGAGACCGGGCGCAATATCCAACGCCATCTGCGCGGCCTGGATTAAAAACGTGCCGCTACCGCACATCGGATCCAGCAAAGCCACGCCCGGCTTCCAACCGGCCATGCGCAAAATACCGGCGGCGAGGTTTTCTTTCAAAGGGGCATCGCCGCTCGACACGCGCAAGCCGCGCTTGAACAATGCTTCGCCCGAGGTATCGAGATATAGCGTTACATGCGTCGCATTAAGAAACGCATGAATGCGCACATCCGGATTGTGCGTCTCGACTGACGGACGCTCATTCACCAGATCACGAAACTTGTCGCACACTGCGTCTTTAATGCGCAGGGTAATAAAATCCAAACTGCGCAATGGACACTTCACCGCATTCACCGTCACCGCAATGGTTTTATCCACGCTGAAACATTTCTCCCACGGCAAACCTTTGACGCCCTCATACACGTCATCTTCGGTGGTGTATTCCCAGGTATCGATTAACCACAAAATGCGGCTGGCGATACGGCTTTGTAAATTGACGCGATAACACACATTGAAATCGCCGCTAAAACCCACACCGGCGTCGGCTTGCACTACATCCAACGCGCCAAGCTCGCGCAATTCATCGGCCAGCGGCGCTTCAAGGCCGCGCGGGCAAGGGGCAAAAAAAGTTTCGTTCATCAGGTTCAATCAGGAAAATGTTTGAAAGGACACAACAAGGTGTGCTTTGAGCTAGAATAAAATCATGAATATAAACAACATGATTCTTCACTCGGTTAAGCCAACATTATACACGCTTTTGCTGGCTTCCCTCTTCTCAGCCTGCGCGGAAAAAAAATCTGATGGTTTACAAGGCTATGCGGAAGGCGAATTCGTGCGCATCGCCGCGCCCTTCGCCGGCACGCTGGAAAAATTGCATGTGAAGCGCGGTGAACAAGTGGCCCAAGGCGCGCCGCTGTTTGCTTTGGAAAACCAGAACGAAAACGCCAACAAGCGCGAAGCCGAACAACGATTACAATCGGCCGAAGCCAAACTGGCCAATCTCAAAACCGGCAAACGCGCGCCGGAAATCAATGTCATCAACGCACAGTTGGCGCAAGCCGTCGCTGCGCATAAACTCTCGGCATCGCAACTCGCGCGTGATGAAAAATTATTTACCGACGGCTTTATCAGCAAAGAACGTGTTGAAGAAGCCAAAGCGTCGGCTACGCGCGACAGCGCGCGCATCGCCGAACTCAATGCACAATTGCAAACCGCCAAACTCTCCGCGCGTAGCGACGAAATTCGCGGCGCAGGCAACGAAACCGAAGCCGCGCGCGCCGCACTGGAACAATCGCAATGGCGACTGGCGCAAAAAACTGTGGCCGCACCAGCCAACGCGTTGGTGTTCGATACTTTATATACGCAAGGCGAATTTATTCCGGCAGGCAATCCGGTATTGTCGCTGCTGCCGCCAGGTAATATCAAATTAAGATTTTTTGTACCGGAAACGCGTTTAGGCGAAATTAAACTGGAACAAAAAATCACCGCCACTTGCGATGGCTGCGCCGCGCCGATTAACGCGACGATAAGTTATATCTCGCGCCAAGCGGAATACACACCGCCGATTATTTACAGCAAAGAATCGCGCGCCAAGCTGGTGTATTTGGTTGAGGCGCGGCCAGTAGCTACCGATGCAATCAAATTGCATCCGGGGCAGCCCGTAGATATAGCTTTGCAGTAATTCGCTATGATTCCCAGCGAACTAGCCATTGACGTCCACAACCTGAACAAACACTTCGGCGACAAACATGTCGTGAAAGACTTGGCGCTGCAAGTGAAACGCGGGGAAATCTTCGGCTTTCTCGGGCCGAATGGTAGCGGCAAAACCACGTCGATCCGCATGTTGTGCGGCCTGCTTACGCCGGACAGCGGCAGCGGCACTTGTCTTGGTTATGATGTGATCAAGCAAACTGCCGAAATAAAAAAGCACGTCGGCTACATGACGCAGCGTTTTTCCCTATGGGAAGATCTCACCATTCGCCAGAATCTTGACTTCATCGCGCGCATGTACGGCATGGCGAACCGCAACGAAGCGGTGGATAACAGCCTGCACAAGCTCGGCCTGTTCGAGCGGCGCAACCAATTGGCTAGCGCTTTGTCCGGCGGCTGGAAGCAGCGCCTCGCCCTCGCCGCCTGTATGTTGCACGACCCGCAACTACTTTTACTCGACGAACCGACGGCTGGCGTCGATCCTAAAGCGCGGCGCGATTTCTGGGACGAAATCCACCAGCTCGCCGACGGTGGCATTTCCGTTTTGGTCTCGACGCATTACATGGACGAAGCCGAGCGTTGCCACAAACTCGCCTACATCGCCTACGGATCGCTGCTGGCACAAGGCACGACGCAGGAAGTCGTCGCCGCGCAAAAACTCAGCGCGTATGAAGTCAGCGGCACAAATCTGAATCAACTCGCCGCGCGCTTGCGCCACATGCCCGGCGTCGATCAAGTCACGCCCTTCGGCAACACCCTGCATGTGGTCGGCAAAGATGCGCAAAAATTATTCGACAGCATCACGCCGTTACAACAAACCGCCGAACATAAATGGACGCCGATCGAGGCCGGGCTGGAAGATGTGTTCATCAATCTGATGCGACAAGCGCCGGATAATTTTGCGCAGAAACCAGCATGAACGGATTTTCCTTCTCGCGTTTAATCGGCATCGCGCTCAAAGAATTCATTCAGTTGCGCCGCGACCGTCTCACCTTCGGCATGATCGTCGGCATTCCGATAATTCAACTCATGTTATTCGGTTTCGCCATCAACGCCGATCCAAAAAATTTACCGACGGCCATTCTCAGCGCAGACAACAGCGAATTCTCGCGCAGCATCGCGCACGGCATGGAAAATAGTGGTTATTTTTCTCTTATTAAAAAAATAGATACAGAAGGCGAAGCGCAAGAGCTTTTGGCACATGGCAAGGTACAATTCGTACTGACGATACCGGAAAATTTTTCGCGCAAACTCATGCGCGGCGAGCGGCCGCAATTATTACTCGAAGCCGACGCCACCGATCCCGCTGCCACGTCAAATGCGCTTAGCGCATTAGCGTCGCTGAGCAACCAAGCCATCGCACGCGACCTGCAAGGCTCACTCGGCCACCTCGCGGGCAAACCCGACCCATTCGAATTGCGCGTACATCGGCGTTACAACCCCGAAGGCATCACCCAATACAACATCGTCCCAGGCTTGATGGGCGTGATCCTTACCATGACTATGGTGCTGATGACCGGCCTCGCCATGACGCGCGAGCGCGAGCGCGGCACGTTTGAAAATTTATTGGCCACACCGGCGCGTCCCGCCGAAGTCATGCTGGGCAAAATCATCCCCTATGTGATGATCGGCCTGGTACAAGTCACGCTAATATTACTCGCCGCGCGATTTATTTTTCATGTGCCCTTCGTCGGTAATTTGTTTTTGCTCTACAGCGTTGTGCTGCTATTCATCGCCGCCAATCTCACCCTGGGCATGACCTTCTCCACGCTGGCGCGTAATCAATTGCAAGCGATGCAAATGACATTCTTCTTTTTCCTGCCGTCGATATTATTGTCCGGCTTCATGTTCCCCTTCCGCGGCATGCCGCAGTGGGCGCAAGTAATCGGCAACCTGCTGCCGCTGACGCATTTTTTGCGACTGGTGCGCGGGATATTATTGAAGGGAAATGAATTGCCAGAACTCCTGCCGCATTTGTGGCCGTTGGGATTGTTTATGTTGGTGGTGGTGGGCGTGGGGTTAAAACTTTATCGCAAGACCTTGGATTAGGTTTTCAACTTGTAGGGTGCGCGGCGCACCCTACGGAACTGTCATTCTGAGCGGCAGCGAAGAATCTGCTGTGACGCGCGTAAAATCAACACCGAAAAGCAGATCCTTCGCAAAGCTCAGGATGACAAGCCCCTTCCCCCTCGACGGGGGAAGGCTGGGATAGGGGTGAAAATGTTCCCGCCTCACCAAATCGTAAAACTCACGACCAGAAAAAAACGCTGGGCTTATCAGCGCCAGCCTA
>JAYVJD010000375.1:0-2393 GCA_043769625.1 Pseudomonadota bacterium
AGAATTTTTATGGTGGTGGCGTGTCCAGTGTGCGCGGGTTTGCGACTAGCTCGCTCGGTCCAAAAGATAACGCCAATCGATCCCTGGGCGGAGATCGGCGTGTCGTGGGCAGCGCAGAATTATTTTTTCCGTTGCCGCGTGTAAAAGATGATAAATCCGTTAGGCTAAGCGTCTTCGTCGACGCCGGTAATGTTTATGGCAAAGGGGAAAAATTCGACACGGGCGAATTCCGCTACTCGACCGGCCTCGCGCTAACTTGGTTTTCGCCGATCGGTCCGCTCAAGTTGAGTTATGGTATTCCGATCAAGCGTAAACCCGATGACCGGATCGAGCGTTTTCAGTTCTTGTTAGGCACGGTATTCTAGAACGATTTAGAAGGAGATTTGATTTGAAAAATGTAATTCGATGGATGGCGTTTTTGCTGGTGTTCGTGGCGACGCAGGTGGCGGCTGCCGAAATTAAAATTGGTTTCGTCAATACCGAGCGGATTTTTCGCGAAGCGGGCCCGGCGCTGAAGGCACAAAAGAAATTAGAAAAAGAGTTCGCGGCACGTGACGCTGAGTTGCAAAAAATGGCCAAGCAAGTGCGGGATCTGCAGGCGCAAGTCGAGAAAGAGAGTGTCACGATGAGCGAGGCGGACAAACGTAATAAGGAGCGCGATTTGGCAAATTTGAACCGCGATTTTCAGCGCCAAACCCGTGAGTTTCGCGAGGATTTGAATATGCGTAAGAACGAAGAACTTGCAACCGTTCAGGAGCGCGCAAACAAGATTATTAAAGAAATCGCGGAGAGCGAAAAATTTGATTTGATCGTGCAAGACGCCGTGTTCGCCAGCACCAAGATCGACATAACCGACAAGGTGGTCAAAGCGCTGGCGGAAAAGTAAGCGCGCAGGCGCCGCATGGGTTTCTCGCTTGAGGAAATTGCGACACGGCTTGGCGGCGAGATTGTCGGCAGCGCGGTGACGCAAATTCGTGGCATCGGTACCTTATCGCACGCGAAAGCGGACGAAATCGCATTCCTGGCCAATCCCATTTATCGTGCGCAGCTAAGCACAACACACGCCGGTGCCGTAATTGTTGCGCCCAGCGATCGGGATCTCACGGCGCTGCCCAGAATTATTGCAGCGAATCCGTATGCCTATTTTGCCCGCGCAGCGGCGCTCTTTGCCCCGCAGCAATCGGTTGCGATCGGGCGGCACGCAAGCGCGATTGTCGATCAGAATGTTGACATTGCGGATTCGGCGGCGATCGGGCCTTTGGCAGTTATTGGCCCAGGTGCGAAAATCGGTGCGCGCACCGTCATTCATCCACACGTGTCCATCGGTGCCAACGTCAAAATCGGTACCGATTGTGTTATTTATCCTAACAGCGCGATTTATCACGGCTGTGAAATTGGCGATCGCGCGATTGTTCATTCCGGCGTCGTTGTGGGTGCGGATGGCTTTGGCTTTGCCCATGAGGCGGATCAATGGCTGAAAGTCCCGCAGCTTGGTCGGGTAAGGATCGGAGATGATGTCGAGATTGGCGCCAATACGACCATTGATCGCGGCGCGATTGAGGACACCGTCATTGAAGCCGGCATTAAGTTGGACAATCAGATTCAAATCGGCCATAACGTTCGCATCGGCGCTCATACGGCAATCGCCGGTTGCGCGGCGGTGGCGGGTAGCACGCGCATCGGGCGCCATTGTAGAATTGGCGGTGGCGTCGGCATTGTCGGTCACGTGGAAATTTGTGATGGCGTGACAATCACCGCGCGAACGCTAGTGACAAAATCAATTCTCCAAGCCGGCGTATATAGCGGTGGACTGCCGCATATGGGTAATCGAGAATGGCTTAAAGCCACCGCGCATATCCGTCGAATCGAGCAGCTGATGAATCGAGTCGAACGCTTGGAACAAGAAATACGGGACATCAACAAAGGGAGAACCGCATGAGCGGCATGAATATAGAAGAAGTCCTGCAGTACTTACCGCACCGGTATCCGTTTTTATTGGTTGATCGAGTGTTGGAGTGCGAGCCGATGAAGCACATCATTGCGCTTAAGAATGTCACGATGAACGAAGAGTTTTTCGTTGGCCATTTTCCTAATCATCCGGTCATGCCGGGCGTACTGGTCATCGAGGCATTGGCGCAATCTGCGGCCATCTTGGCGTTCAAAAGCCTAAATCGCAAACCCGACGATAAATCGGTCGTTTATTTTGTCGGCATTGATCACGCTCGATTTAAGCGCCCGGTATTTCCCGGCGATCAGTTGATGTTGTACAGCAACTTGGTGTTGGTCAAACGTGGGATTTGGAAATTCAAATGCGAGGCGAAGGTGAACGATCAAATCGTCACCGAAGGCGAACTCATGTGTACCGAGAAAATTCTGTAGGTTGCGCGCATTGA
>JAYVJD010000376.1:0-16091 GCA_043769625.1 Pseudomonadota bacterium
CGATACTCGTCGCCATCGGCGAATTGTCGGTAGAGCGAACGGCTGAATGCACCACCGCTTGGGTCGGTAGTCCCTCCGGTGTTTTGCGCGGAACGCTGACCAGAAAAACCAAAATGCGCATAAGTTGCGATTAACAAACCATTTCGATACTGCTCAATTTTCGGCGTGCCGCTGGTGGCCGCTTGCGGCTGCCCGCTCGCCGAGTTGCCGTTCGCGCCCCACACCCATTGCGTTGGAAAAGTTTTGTTGTCGCAGGCGATTTGCGTTGCGCCGTTTTGCAAGCTCAATGTATTGGTCGGCGGCGGCGTAGGCACAGGAGTCGGTTGAATAAGTGTTGTCGATGTTCCGCTGCCGCAAGCCGCAAGCCCTAAGCAACTGGCGATATACACCAGACAGAACAGACTGCGACGATTCGGCTTGAATATGGAGTGGAAACTCATTTTCATTTCCCTTCACTATTTTGACGTAAGCGAAATTTTTTACCGGGCTGTCCAAGGTTTTACTCAAACGGGCGGGCGGGTGATGTTTATGCAGTGGTACGAGTTGCAACGAACGAAGGTTGGTTACTTCTTTACGCGAAACACCAATTAGGTAGGCAGATTTAAAGATGCATTAAAAATGCGGCGACCACAAGCCATACTTTTATATCTATTTGATTTAATTGATATTTTTTATGGTTTACGCAGCCGATTTGAGCAGTATTCGGTCACGCGCACCTGCGATCGGAAATGCGCTAGTTCGCGTCGCGAATCTACGCCCATCCCGCTGCGCGACTTGAGCGTCTGCTGTACGAGCAGACGCTCAAGTGTGCGTTGTAAATTTACGGATACTGTTTCTTGATAAAACGTTTATCGCCGGTGGAAAGATGCGTGTTCAGTTTAGTTGGCTTGCCGCCTTTGATCAGCGCGCCGTCAAACTGGTAGAGCATGATCGAATTGGGATCATATTTCGAGGCATTAAGTTGATCGACAGAATATTTGCCCACTACGTTTACATCCGTTTCTTCCTTGGTCCAGTTATTCGGCGGGCCGGCAAAATAAGCGTACGCCGCCGGTAAGTTCCACTGGATGCCGCCTTTGGGATTTTGATGTTCATGAATGGCCCCTAGGGCATGGCCGAATTCATGGACGACGACGCGTTCGTATTCGGTGTCATCGGTGTCGTCGCGCAACCAACCGTAATTCATGGTTGGCTGGTTTTTCGGGATGCCCAAATTATCTGTGCCGATGTAGGACCAGGAGCCGTCGTCCGCGACAAATGATATGCGGATATGCGCGTTGGCTTTCTTGGCGGCAAAATTCAATTTGATATTGGCGAACTTGGTCCACTTCATCGCCTGTTCTTTCACGCGCGCCTTTTGTGTCGAGCTGCCATCCATAAAATACACGCCGAGTGTTTTGCCGTCGGCCCACTTCTTGCCCGCCACCACTGCCATCTTGGCCGGTGCCGCCATCGATGATGCGCCGAATAATTTTTTGCTCGGCGCCATTACTGGCGGGGCGTTATGTTTGTTTTCCTTGATCGCTGCCTCCATAGCACGAATTTTTTCTGTGCCGGTGAGGATGCGATCGCAACACATATGAATCGGGCTCTTACGCTTGAGTGCGAATGCTTTGCTGCTGGATTTAGCCATGACAACCTCCCTAACATGATGGATAAAAGAATCGACCCGAGGTAGCACTATGACGCTGCGATGTTGGGTCGGACTCCACCCGCTGCGCCAATAAACCAAATGGGATTATAGGAAGGAAATTGGCTTTTTGCTGAGCCTGCCTATAGCCTAATAATCCAGCCACTCCAACGGCGCGACTAAGGTGCTGCCTTTGATACGCGCGATGGCTTCTGTCATCACGTTGATATTATTATCGAAGGAGCTGTGCGTCGCTTTGACATGATCCATCGCGCGCGTGGTCACCACTTCCGGCGTGCTGATGATCGTGAGTAATGCGGGGTCTTGCGTGCCCGGCCACGCGCGCTGCCAGTTTTTAATTTCGCTCAATTGGTTTTCATCCCATTGATCGGTATCGTTGGCATACTGCGTTAACAAGGCACGCTCTATACCGAGCAGCGGCATTTTGCGCACATCCTCCAACGCGCGCGATACCAAATATAAAAATGATTTGCCATACGCCGGCAAACTGGGCGAGGGCAAACCATCGGATTTTTCATTTTGATCTGACAGCACATAGAGCGACAGCTTGGCCAGATCGAGCACGCCAGACTTGGCGGCGAGCGCATAAGTGCGGTTGGCAAACGCAATCGAACAAGCAGGCGCAAACAATGTGCTGGTGCTAATTTTTAACGCACTGGATTTTCGCCTGGGTTGCGCTGGTAGTTGCGCAAGCAAATGGCCGAGCAAAACGGCGCCAGCGGAATGGCCGATCAAGTGCAGCTCAAGTTGTTGGCCTTTTTTCTGCAGGTCGGTTTGCAGCTCGAGCACATTTTGCACCAGCAAATCGAGGCCATGACCCGGCTCGATAGACAGCGCGGCGTTCTCCAACATCTCGGTCCATAAGCCTTTACCTAGCGTGTGCGCTGCGGCTTCTACCGCGCGATCTTTCGCATCGCCCAATTCATCCAACATACTTCGCGACGCGGCGGCCTCGTCGCCGACCAGCCGTTTGATCCAATCCTCCACTACGTTACACAAGGTTTCGCCGACGCCGGTTTTCCAAGTAATGAAAATTGGATAGATGCCATTCCCTGCAAAATTCGGCCCGAGCACTCGGATGCGCTTGATCGAGGCCTCTTCATTATTCAAACCCCCGTGGGCGAAGATAACGCATTTGAGCGTTTTGCTTTTTTGCGCGGCGAACCATTTCTGCGGCGCCTCGCGCACCAGCTCGGCCACCAGTCCCGCCACATCAACCGCCGCGCGGGTGAAATCAGTTGCCATCACCTCGCCATTGTTGCCTATGACCAGCGTATGCTCGTAGGCGACATCGGTGGTCCAAGGCTGATAGGGTTTGAAATGAAACGCGTGATCGATCGGCCACGGATCATTGGCGGGGTTGTCGCTGCTGCGGCTATCACGCCCGAGCTGGGTGAGCGAACGACCGCTGCCGACACGCCAACGACTGGAGATGACCGGCTCTGCGTCGCCGCTGCTGCTGTTGCTGTTGTGTAACGACAAGGGCACGCCCAGCGCACAGGTCCATGCGTCGGTGCCATGCACCACCCAATCGTCGTAGGGTAAAATGCCAAAGCCTGCCGCGCCCCAACTGGTGCCCCACGAGTTTTGCACAATAAAGCCGCGTTCGTTGTATCCGACTAACGCAAAGGCATGTCCGCCCAAACTTTTTTTATCGCTGATGGGCTGGATACTCGGCAGGTCCTTATGCCGCTTGGGCGGCGCAGTTTTTTTGCCCGGATGCGACAGCGCGTCCCATCCATCGTGCGCGTTGGCGGAAACATACACGGCGCCGATATTAAATATCGCCGACTGAATATCCACAATCGAGCCGCGATCAATCCGGTAGTAAACCCCTAACGGCCTGAGCGCCGCATCTTGCAGCCATTTTTTTTGCGGGCGAATGAAAACCGGATCACTATTGCGATCCAATTGATACGGCCAGTCTTGCTCGCTACACACGCCGTGCTTGTGCCAGGCTTTCAATGCGCCGCGACAACTTGATCCGTCATAGTCTGCGCCAGGCCATTCATCGTAACGCTTGGCCAGCTCGTACAACATGCGCGGGCTGACCGGCGCAAACGCCGTCTTGCTTTTGTTTTCCAGATGCCGCGTCCACAACAGATAGTTAGCGACACAGGCGAGCCCGAAGCCGGTGCACGCGCCTTGATTGCCTTGATTGAGCACCAAGCCCTCGGCAATATAGGAGCCGATAAAGCGGCGCACATCAGTATCGAGCGGATAGTCCGGCGGTAAAGATCGCAGAGGCGGGCGATAGGGCAAGTCGCGGAAATCGAGTCGGTCCGGCCGCGCGTCGAAGCGGCGAGGGTTGGCCGGCGCTTGGCGGGCGGACGTTGTGGGCTTCTTGGCTTTGGGCATGGGCTTCCCTTTTTTACGTTGTCTGCTTCGCGTGGTTTTTCTCGCGGCGCGGTTGCAAAGCGTATTGCAAGCTTGAAAAATCAACCAACCTGATCTAGATTGAATCAACAACCGCAGCCGCTTGGCAATGTCGTTTTGGTTATAGCACACGCCAGACAGCCTGCTTAACAAGGGAGCGATGTCATGACCGTTAGCGTGAACCTCAACCAAATCCTCCATCTTGCGCCAAATGCTCGGTCGAGCTATCGCACTGCGTTTCAAAACGGCCAAGCCATTTTAGATTGGCATAAAATATCGGCCTCGCCCTTGCGCGTGGCGCATTTCATGGCGCAAATGCTGCATGAATCAATCGGGCTGGCGGTGCAATTCGAAAATCTGAATTACAGCGCAGAACGCTTGGTGGTGGTGTGGCCATCGCGCTTTAAGCCGAGAGGCCCGCTCAATCCTGCGGCCTATGCCTACAACCCGCAAAAACTTGCCAATGAGGTGTATGGGGGACGCATGGGCAATACGGGTCCCAATGATGGTTACACTTATCGCGGACGCGGCTTGTTACAACTCACCGGCAAAGACAGTTACCGCGAAGTAACCGAGATCGTGCGCAAGGTAAACCCTGCGGCGCCTGATTTCGTCGCGCTACCGGATGAAGTCATTAGCCCTAATTGGTGTGTGGCGATTGCGGCGGCGGTGTGGGCGGCAAAGGGTTGCAATGCCCTGGCCGATCAAGATGACATCCGAAAAATCACCCGCGCTATTAACGGCGGCGTGATCGGTCTTGCCGCCCGCATGGAATGGGCGAAGCGCACCAAAGCCATCTGGCATACGGGCCCAGTTGGTGCGCAGCGCCAGAAGAACAAAAAGTGAGCGATAATATTTCGCTCAATAAAATCGGAAAGTTCCCATGCATCGAACCTGCCTAGCTTGCGTAGCGAGCGTCCTGCTATTTTTTTTAAGCGCCGCGGCTTGCGCCAAACCACTGCATCGCTGCGCCGACCAAGCCACCGAACAAGCGGGAAAATTATTGGCATTTCATTTCGGACCAAACAGCCAAATCGACATTTCCAAGTCAGTTACAGTACTCGCGCCGATACGTAACCCGGCAAATAAAAAACAACGGCTCGACGTGTTGGAGCTGTGGGGAAATATTTATAAAGGGCAATATCGATTGCGTTTGCTCTACGCACGACTGCCCGACGAATGTGTATTGATGGGACAAGAGGTGTTGGAATTTGCCCGTTGGTGAGCTTGTTTTCCTTTTTATGTACATTGCGTAACTATTTGATTCTATTTATTTATTTTATACGCCGCCGAGCGCCTGAATAGCCAATTCCACTTCAAGCAAACTGACGATGCGCGTCTTGCGTGTAGCGGCGTGAATGCACGTGGTAGCGAGGGTCGGTTGATTGATGCCGGCGAGTCCGCGATAGCGTTGACTGCGAATGTCGTTGAAATTTTTTTCACGCAAGCGTTCGCATAACGTGAGGTAATGATCGTCGGAGAACGCATACAAAGGCGCAAATTTTTCACCACATGTAATTTCATACAACGGCGCGCGCACCGATTCCACCACACCACTTTCCAACAGCGGCCGCATCCAGCGATAGAAAAAAATTTGCATCAACGCGTTGCAATGAATGCCATCCGCATCGGGATCGAACAATAGAATGATGCGTTGATAGCGCATTTTTTGCTGATCGAATGAATCACCGAAACCGGCACCTAACGCCTCTATCAGCGCTTGATACAACGGAAAATCGACGACTTTGGTCGCACTGGCTTTAATCGCGTTGAGCGGTTTGCCTTGCATCGGTAATACGGCTTGTAGTTTTCTATCGCGCAGCGCGGTGACGGCGCCCGATGCGGAATCACCTTCGACGATAAATAATTCTGCGCCGGAGTTTACCCCGTGAGTGATGGAATCTTCGAGACGAATGGGGCCGCAGAGATACATGGACATGCTGCATTATCCATTTACCTCGGATAAATACCAAGCCCCGTTATCCTCGTGCATACAGAAAACGAATCAGCGCAGACATTGCATTCGAAGAAATCCTCCCCCTTAGAAAAAGGGGGATTGAGGGGGATTTAAACTCTTGATTTCCGCCTGCGAGTGAATGACCACTAAATATCGCTAGGTTATTTTTGGCGCACAAGGTGTAATATTATTTCTTCACATCAACTGTTCTGGGGGAACACCATGCTGAATCTTTTACTCATCATCGCCATCATCATCGCTGCCATACTGATTTACGCCTCAACGCGTCCCGATAGTTTTCGCGTTGAACGCTCCATCATCATCAACGCTTCACCTGAAAATGTATTTTCCATTATCAATAATTTTCACGAGTGGGAAGCCTGGTCGCCGTGGGAAAAGGCTGACCCGAACGTCAAGCGCAGTTACGACGGCCCATATAGCGGCGCCGGCTCGAAGTATGCGTGGCAAGGTAACAAACAATTAGGCTCGGGCGATATGGAATTGGTGGAATCGGTTCCTTATTCGCACGTCGGCATCAACATCCATTTCATCAAACCATTTGAGGGAAGAAATAAAGTCGATTTTGATTTTGTCGCGCAAGGCAGCGGCACAAAAGTCACGCACGCCATGTACGGCCCGAGCCCGTTTATTTCCAAGTTGATGAGCTTGGTTTTTAATATGGAAAAAATGATCGGGCCGAAATTTGAAGAGGGCTTGGCGAGTATTAAGGAGATTGCGGAAAAATGATTTGGGGCAAAGGTATTCGTACCGTATCGAAAATGATGAAAGCTTTGCTAAAATACAACAGCTACGCGGGAAAAATGTACGCTATATCTATATGATTTATTGAGAAGTTCTTGGTGGGTTGCAATAAATTTTGCTTGTAATTTCGGCACAGCTAACATATTCTATTAAATACATTTTCATTGGCGCATAATTTTTGGCCACCATGCAACATCTCAAAAAAAACCACCCTCTATTATTTAGTGAAAAAAAAGCCGCCCAAGTTGCTGCCTTTTTCTTGTTCCAAGCTAAGGGGGAGTTAGCTGTTCTCAAACTTATGAAGCTGATGTATCTAGCTGAGCGTTTATCTTTTGAAGTATTTGGCTCGCCTATGATTGGGGATAAGCTTGTTTCAATGAAACACGGGCCAGTATTATCCCAAACATTAGATTACATTAACGGGTATGTTGTTTCAGTTGAAGGCGGATGGGAAACCTGGATTGCTGATAAAGCAGATCATATGGTTGCGCTTCGCGATCCAAGCTGTATTCGCAGCGATGATGATCTGCTCGAATTGAGCGAGGCTGATATTGAAGTGCTTCGTAAAACTTGGCTAACCTTTGGGCATATGGATAAATATGCCATTCGTGATTACACACACGATCACTGCCCAGAGTGGCAAGATCCAGATGGCTCCAGTAAAGAAATTCCCTACGAACAGCTACTAGAAAAACTTGGCTTCTCCAGTGACAAAATTGATGCAATCATAGCTAACATAAATGAACAGGCAGAAATTAACGCCGCCTTTTCAAGAAACAACCACTAATTATTTTCCATGCCTCCTTGGGAGCCTTGTGCAGGCAACACGCTTTTAATCCCCTCCGGCACATCTGGAAAGCATTTATTTCTTATTCTAAATAACCCTGCAAAATTCGATGGGTATGGCTCATCTGTGTGTGTAGTTCTAGTTAATCTTAGCAGCATTAAAAATGGATTGCCTGGTGACGATGCGTGCATTTGCAAAGCTGGGGAACACAGATTTATTTCAAAAGATAGTTTTATCGACTATAGGTTTGCTCGTGTTGAACGTGTAAACGATTTAATAGCTAAAGTTGAAAGTCGTGTTTTTCAAGCCCATGAATCTGTGAGCTCTGATTTGTTAGATAGGGCCATTAGTGGCTTACACAAATCAAAATTCACCAAGCGTGAATTTAAGAGCTTACTGCTTTCAGCTTCGCAATAATTATTTTTCTCCCGTTAGCTCTATTTCAAAAAATAAAAAGGCAGCTATCGCTGCCTTTTTTCATAGCACTAAAACAAACTTTATTTTTTCTTACGCAGATTTTTAATCGCGGCCAGTTGCGCGACGGCTTGGGCGAGTTCAGCTTGCGCCTGGGCGATTTCCATTTTACCGCTGCGGTTTTTGATCGCTTCTTCGGCTTTTTGTTTGGCGTCGTTGGCTTTGGCTTCGTCAAGATCGGCGCCGCGCACGGCGGTGTCGGCGAGGATAGTCAAGATTTTCGGTTGCACTTCCAGCATGCCGCCGGAAACGTAAATCCATTCTTCTTCGGCTTGGCCTTGCACTTTGATACGCACGGTGCCGGGCTTAATGCGCGTGAGTAAGGGTGCGTGATGCGGCATGATGCCGAGCTCGCCCGCTTCGCCGGGGACGACGACGAATTCAGCGATACCGGAAAATATCGATGCCTCTGCGCTTACGATGTCCACATGCATAGTCATTGCCATTGCTGCCTCAATAATCTTTTTCTGTTGCTGTTTCCGCTATGCGGAGTTTTGTGTTTCGCTGCTTTCCCGCCTGAGCGGGAATAACGCCAGTTTTGCATTTCCTCTGTGTCTCTGTGCCTCTGTGGTGAGGTTTTGCTTACTAAAGCGTCTTGGCTTTTTCGACGGCTTCGTCGATACCGCCGACCATGTAGAACGCTTGTTCCGGCAGGTGATCGTAATCGCCGTTCACAATACCTTTGAAGCCTTTGATGGTTTCTTTCAGCGTCACGTATTTGCCTGGCGAGCCGGTGAACACTTCGGCCACGCTGAACGGTTGCGACAGGAAGCGCTGAATTTTACGCGCGCGATACACGACCAACTTATCTTCGGGTGACAATTCGTCCATACCCAGAATGGCGATAATGTCGCGCAATTCTTTGTAGCGCTGCAAGGTGTTTTGTACGCCGCGCGCGGTGTTGTAATGTTCTTCGCCCACGACCAACGGATCAAGCTGACGCGAAGTGGAGTCGAGTGGATCCACCGCTGGGTAAATACCGAGCGAGGCGATGTCACGCGACAACACAACCGTTGAATCCAAGTGACCGAACGTGGTTGCTGGTGATGGATCGGTCAAATCGTCCGCTGGAACGTACACAGCTTGAATCGATGTGATCGAACCGGTTTTGGTCGAAGTGATGCGCTCTTGCAGACGGCCCATTTCTTCGGCCAGCGTTGGTTGGTAACCCACGGCGGAAGGCATACGGCCTAACAGCGCGGACACTTCGGTACCGGCCAAAGTGAAGCGGTAAATGTTATCGACGAAGAACAATACGTCGCGGCCTTCGTCACGGAAATATTCGGCCATGGTCAAACCGGTCAACGCGACACGCAAACGGTTACCCGGTGGCTCGTTCATCTGTCCGTACACCAGCGCGACTTTATCCAACACGCCAGAGTCTTTCATCTCGTGGTAGAAGTCGTTACCTTCGCGGGTACGCTCACCCACACCAGCGAACACGGACAAGCCGCTGTGTTCTTTGGCGATGTTGTTAATCAGCTCCATCATGTTTACGGTTTTGCCTACACCGGCGCCGCCGAACAAACCGACCTTGCCGCCTTTAGCAAACGGGCAAATCAAGTCAATCACCTTGATGCCGGTTTCTAACAATTCGGTCGATGCTGACAGCTCATCAAACGCTGGCGCTTTGCGGTGGATCGAGGCGGTTTTTTCTGCGCCGATAGGACCGGCTTCGTCAATCGGGCGACCTAACACGTCCATGATGCGGCCCAACGTTTTCGGACCGACCGGAACAGAAATTTGTTTACCGGTATTACTCACCATCATGCCGCGACGCAAACCGTCTGACGAACCAAGCGCAATGGTACGCACAATGCCGTCACCTAATTGCTGTTGTACTTCGAGGGTCAGTTCGCTGCCGTCCATTTTCAGCGCGTCGTACACGCGGGGCATGGCGTCGCGTGGAAATTCCACGTCGATCACCGCGCCGATACACTGGACTATCTTGCCTTGACTGGTCGCCGTTGCGTTCATAATTTATTTTCCTGAATGCTAATTAAATAATTTTGATTAAACCGCTGCCGCACCGGCAACGATTTCTGAAAGTTCTTTGGTAATGGCTGCCTGGCGCGATTTGTTATAGACCAATTTCAATTCGTCTATCACGCTTGCGGCGTTGTCCGACGCGGCCTTCATCGCCACCATGCGCGCCGATTGTTCTGATGCGATGTTTTCCGCCACGGCTTGATAAATCAGCGCTTCGACGTAACGCAACATCAATTCATCAACCACGGTTTTCGGATCCGGCTCGTACAAATAATCCCACGAACCTTTGCGCCCATCGTCCTTCATATGCGCGTCGGTCAAGGGCAATAATTGTTCGATAGTCGGCTCTTGTTTCATGGCGTTGATGAAGCGCGTCGAGGCGATATATAGCGCGTCGATTTTGCCGTCGGTGTACGCATCAAGCATGACTTTGACCGGGCCGATCATCGCATCGAGATGCGGTGTATCGCCGAGGCCGATGACATGCGAAGCAATTTCCGCGTTCACGCGCTGCATGAAACCGAAACCTTTATTGCCGATAGCGGTGATGCACACGCCGACTTTTTCGGTTTCGCATTGCTTCATTTTGTTCAGCGTCGCGCGCAGCACGTTGGTGTTCAAGCCGCCGCACAAACCTTTGTCTGAAGAAATAACGATGATGCCGATTTTTTTAATCGTGTCGCGCTTGATCAGGAACGGATGTTTATATTCCGGCAAGGCGCGGCTCATGTGCGCGGCGACGTTACGGATTTTTTCGCCGTAAGGACGCGCAGCGCGCATGCGTTCCTGCGCTTTGCGCATTTTGGATGCGGCGACCATTTCCATCGCCTTGGTGATCTTGCGCGTGTTTTGCACGCTCTTGATCTTCACCCGTATTTCTTTTGATCCTGCCATTTAATGCCTCAAGCAACTAAAGGAATTATTCAATTAAATCAATAAGTTCCGGTTTTTTTGAAATCAACAAACGCGGCGGCCAATTCTTTTTCACTGTCAGCATCCAATGCTTTGGTGGTTTCAATTTTGGTCATCAGGGCAGCTTTGCTGTTTTTCATAAACGACTTGAACGCCGACTCAAACGCGAGCGCTTTACCGACCGGCACGTCGTCGTAATAACCTTTGTTCACACCGAATAAAGTCAGCGCCATTTCAGCGATTTTCATCGTCGCGAATTGCGGCTGCTTCATCAGCTCGGTCACCATACGGCCGCGCTCCAATTGCTTACGGGTGATTTCGTCGAGGTCGGAAGCAAACTGCGCGAACGCGGCCAATTCACGATATTGCGCCAACGAGAGTTTTACACCGCCACCCAAATTTTTAATCACCTTGGTTTGCGCTGCGCCACCGACGCGCGACACGGAAATGCCGGGGTTGATGGCAGGGCGGATACCGGCGTTGAACAAATCGGTTTCCAAAAAGATCTGGCCGTCGGTAATCGAAATCACGTTGGTCGGCACGAAGGCGGTCACGTCGCCGGCCTGGGTTTCAATCACCGGCAAGGCGGTCAAGGAACCGGTTTTGCCTTTGACTTCACCTTTGGTAAATTTTTCTACGTATTCTGCGTTGACGCGTGATGCGCGCTCGAGCAAACGGCTGTGCAAATAAAACACGTCGCCAGGATACGCTTCGCGGCCCGGTGGACGGCGCAACAGCAAAGAAATCTGACGATACGCCACCGCTTGCTTGGACAAATCGTCGTACACAATCAGCGCATCCTGGCCGCGATCGCGGAAGTATTCGCCCATGGTGCAACCGGAGTACGGTGCGAGGTATTGCATCGCGGCTGATTCAGAAGCGGTCGCGGCGACGATAATGGTGTAAGCCATCGCGCCGTGTTCTTCTAATTTACGCACTACGTTAGCGATCGACGACGCCTTCTGGCCGATAGCAACATAGACGCAAGTCATGTTCTCGCCCTTCTGATTGATAATCGCGTCCACAGCAACAGCCGTCTTGCCGGTCTGACGATCGCCAATGATCAATTCGCGCTGACCGCGACCAATAGGCACCATTGCGTCGATCGACTTCAAACCGGTTTGCATCGGTTGATCGACTGATTTACGTTCAATCACGCCCGGCGCGATTTTTTCGATCGGCTCGGAAAGTTTTGCGTTGATCGGACCTTTACCGTCGATAGGCTGGCCCAGGGAATTCACCACGCGACCAATCAGCTCAGGACCGACCGGCACTTGCAGAATTCGACCGGTACATTTGACGATATCGCCTTCGGTAATGTGTTCGTATTCACCCAGAATCACCGCGCCGACCGAGTCGCGCTCAAGGTTCAGCGCCAGGCCGAAGGTGTTCTTGGGGAATTCCAGCATCTCGCCTTGCATCACGTCGGACAGGCCGTGCACGCGCACGATACCGTCGGTGACGGATACCACAGTGCCGGTGGTGCGGGCGTCTGCGCTGGTTTGCAGATTCTGGATTTTGCTTTTGATCAGGTCACTGATTTCTGCGGGGTTCAACTGCATGATGTCTCCTAGTCGGGCGTTACGCGCCCATTACTTACTGTTTAAGCGTTGTCGCCATTTGGTCCAAGCGACCGCGCACCGATGCGTCGATCACCACGTCACCCACGGTCACTTTGACGCCGCCGATAAGGCCTGCGTTGACGGTGACTTTGGCGCGGACTTCTTTTTTGAAGCGGGTTTTCAGCATGCTCACCAGATCGTTCACTTGCGTGTCGTTCAGCGGCAGCGCGGTCTCGACCAAGGCTTCGACTTCGCCTTGTTCGGCGGCCTTTAGCAATTCATATTGATCTTTAATCGCCGGCAACACGCCTAAACGATTGTTGTCGATCAACACGCGTACCATGCGTTTGCCGTCGTCATTCAACTTGCCTTCGCACACGGCGAGGAAAGTTTTTTCCAAGTCGGTGGATTGCACATTGGGATCAGCGATCATGGCTTGCATGGTCGCATCGGCCGAAATGGCGGACGTGAAGTCCAACATCTTCGACCAATCGGCAAAGCTATTGCCTTGCTTGGCCAGCTTGAACACGGCTTCGGCGTAAGGACGGGCGATGGTGGAAAGTTCAGCCACTTAAAGCTCCGTCTTTAGGGCGTTGAGCAAATCGGCATGCGCGGCAGCGTTCACTTCGCGCCTGAGGATTTTTTCCGCGCCGGATACGGCGAGATCAGCCACTTTGCCGCGCAATGTTTCTTTGGCGCGCGCGACTTCTTGTTCGATCTCGGCTTTGGCGCCGGTGAGGATGCGCTGGCCTTCCGTCGTTGCTGTGCCTTTGGATTCTTCGACGATCTCGGAAGCGCGCTTTTCGGCCAGGGCAATAATCTCGGAAGCTTGCGTTTTGGCGTCGCGAATCACTTCGCTAGAACGCTTTTCCGCCAACTCAAGATCATGCTTGCCACGCTCGGCGGCTTGCAAACCGTCAGAGATTTTTTTGGCGCGTTCGTCCAATGCTTTTATCAGCGGCGGCCACACGAATTTCATCGTGAACCACGCCAGAATAAAAAACACGAAGAACTGGGCAAATAAAGTTGCGTTTAAGTTCATGGGTTACCTTTCGCAAAGTCGCCGAAAAATATTTCGGCGGCGGTCACGCGGGAATTAGCCGGCAAACGGGTTAGCGAAAGCAAACATCATGGCGATACCTACGCCGATCAGGAACGCGGCGTCGATCAAACCGGCCAACAAGAACATTTTGGTTTGCAGTGTGTTCATTAGTTCCGGCTGGCGTGCAGCGGCTTCAATATATTTTCCGCCCATCAAGCCGATACCGATACAGGCACCGATAGCGCCCAAGCCAATAATAAGACCGCAAGCCAAAGCAACCATTGCGACGTTTGTCATGACAACTCCTTGTTTTAGTAAATCTACGTGGTTAATAAAAAATCAAAAAATCTTAGTGATGTTCGTGCGCTTGTCCGATGTAAACGAGGGTCAGCATCATAAAAATAAACGCTTGCAACACAACAATCAAAATATGGAATATCGCCCAGATCGAACCGGCGATCACATGGCCGAAGAAACCGTACACGGTGGCGGTACTGCCGAGCAAGGCGATCAACATGAACACCAATTCGCCGGCGTACATATTGCCGAACAAACGCATACCGAGCGAAACGGTTTTGGCGACGTATTCAATAATGTTCAAACCTAAGTTGGCAGGAATCAACCACCATTTGTCGCCGAACGGGGCGGCAATGAGCTCGTGCGCAAATCCGCCGAGACCTTTAATTTTGATGCTGTAGTAAATCATCAGCGCGAATACGCCGAGCGCCATGCCGAGCGTGCCGTTCAAATCGGCGGTGGGTACTGAGCGTACATATTTGATATGGAATAATTCGGCGATGCGCGGGATTAAATCCACTGGCAAAAAATCCATGGCGTTCATGAAAAACACCCAGACGAATACTGTCAACGCGAGTGGCGCAATAAAGGTTCGGTTGCCGTGAACAATGCCTTTGGATTGTTCTTCGACCATTTCGACGATCATTTCGACAAAGGCCTGTAAACGACCGGGCACACCAGCGGTAGCTTTGCGTGCAACGAAGTACATGAGGCCGATGCCTATCATGCCCATCAGGATGGAAAACACCACCGTATCAATATTGATGACGCTGAAGTCGATAATCGAAGTCTGTTTTTTCGTCCCCAATTGTTGCAAGTGGTGGACGATGTATTCGGAAGATGTCGGTGCGGAATGATCGGCGGCCATGATGTCTTATATCTTCTTAAAAAATAGTATTGCCACAAAATAACTTTTTAACGCCGCGATGAGCCCCAGCAACAGCGCCCACCACACCAGATTGCTATACAACTTTACGACGATGGCTAATAACAACAGCATCGACGCAACTTTAATAAACTCGCCGATAAAAAATGTGGCGGCGGTCGCTCGGTTGCTGCGCGCCGTCATGCTCAAGCGCAAAGCCAACAAACCGTTGGGCACAAAACACACCAAACCGCCTAACAGCGCCGAAACAGCCGCATGTTGTCCGCCAAACCAGGCTGCTATTAAGGCAACAATGAAGGTGGCAGCGATTTGCAATAAAACGATACGCAACATGTTTACGGGGAGGCGCGAGGGCTGATCAGAAAAACTCAATAAAATCAGCGCAGTTCAAACAGCCTGCTTTGCAAAACTCTGCAATTATAGCCGTAGGCACGAGGTAGCGTCAAACAGTTGTTGCGGCGCATTAACGTTTCTTCCCTGTAAGTTTTTCGATAATGCCGTCGAGCTGGTCCAAATTCCCGTATTGAATCACCAAGCTGCCGGCACCTTTGGCCTTGGGTTTGAGCGTCACCTGGGCGCCCAAGGCGTCGGCGATTTCTTCTTCCACCTTTAATAGATCCGCATCGGCGCGCTTGGCTGGCTTGGCCAGTTTGACTTGGCCGTCGAGCGCGACTTGGCGTTCGGTTTCGCGCACCGACCAATTTCTGGCGATGGCTTCGGTCGCCAGGGCAACTTGTTTCGCGCCGGATACGCCGAGCAGCGCGCGTGCGTGGCCCATGTCGAGTTTGCCTTGCATGAGCATGTCTTGCACTGGCTTGGCCAGTTGCGTCAGGCGCAGCAAGTTAGTCACGGCGCTACGCGAGCGACCGACGGCTTTGGCGGCGCTGTCGTGGGTCATGCTGAATTCTTCGATGAGACGCTGGATGCCGAAGGCTTCTTCCATGGCGTTCAAATCTTCGCGCTGGATGTTTTCGATCAGCGCCATCACCGCGGCGGCTTCGTCAGGCACCTCTTTGACCAGCACCGGCACCTCGTCCAGCCCGGCCAGTTTGGCGGCGCGGAAGCGGCGCTCACCGGCAATGATTTCGTACTGGTGGCCGCTGATGTCCAGCGCGCCGGTGGCCGTGCCGCCAAGCAGTGCAGGGCCGCTGACCGGCCGCACCAAAATGGGTTGCATGATGCCCTGGCTCTTGATGCTTTCTGCCAGCTCATACAACGAGCCCTCGTCCATGCGGGTGCGTGGCTGGTATTTGCCAGCCTGCAACTGGCCCAGCTTGAGCACGGTGGGGCGCAGCATTGCGTCCGCCTTGCCGGCATCCGCCACTTTGGGGCCCAGCAGGGCTTCGAGTCCGAGGCCGAGGCCCTTGGGTTTCTTGGTGACCATGGGTGGGGATTC
>JAYVJD010000377.1:0-2391 GCA_043769625.1 Pseudomonadota bacterium
AGTGATAGAAAAAGAACAACAAACCAAACAAAACAGCGCCATCGCGGCGATCGAGCATGACCCGTTCGTGCGCGAATTGGTGGAAAATATGGATGCCAAGTTGATTGAATCATCAATACGGCCTATACAGTAACTAATTGATTAAATTGAGGAAATTATCATGATGAAAGGCGGAATTGGCGGCTTGATGAAACAGGCCCAGCAGATGCAAGAGAACATGAAAAAAATGCAGGATCAACTTGCCTTGGTAGAAGTCGAAGGACAATCCGGCGCGGGCTTGGTGAAAGTTATCATGACGTGCAAACACGATGTCAAACGCGTGACCATCGACCCAAGTTTGTTGGCCGATGATAAGGACATGCTGGAAGATTTAATCGCCGCCGCGATGAACGACGCGGTGCGCAAAGCCGAAGCGCTGTCAGCAGAAAAAATGAGCGGCTTCACCGCCGGCTTGAATTTGCCGCCCGGCATGAAACTGCCATTCTAAAAATTCCCATATGAAATCTTCCGTCAGCCTCGAAGGTTTAATCGAGGCGCTACGCTGCCTGCCCGGCGTCGGCCCCAAGTCGGCGCAACGCATGGCTTATCACTTATTACAACGCGACCAACCCGGCGCAAAAAAACTCGCCGCCGCATTAGGTCACGCGATCACCCGCGTGCGTCATTGCAGCTTGTGCAATAGTTTCACCGAATCGGAGTTGTGCGAGCTGTGTAGCTCGGAACGCCGCGACGCCAGCTTGCTCTGTGTAGTCGAATCCCCCGCCGATTTAATGATGATGGAACAAACCGAAAGTTATCGCGGTTTGTATTTTGTCTTGATGGGCAGATTGTCGCCGCTCGACGGCATCGGCCCAAAAGAAATCCATCTCGATCGTTTAATCACCCGCGCCACCGACGGCAAAGTAAAAGAAGTCGTCCTCGCCACCAACTACACCGTAGAAGGCGAAGCCACCGCGCACTACATAGGCGAAATCCTCCGCCCCAAAGGCATCCGCATCACCCGCATCGCTCGAGGTTTGCCGGTCGGCGGCGAGTTGGAGCATGTGGATGTGGGGACGTTGGCGCAGGCGTTGATAGAGCGGCGGGAAGTTAAATGAATCTAGCTACTATGGAGGCGCTGAAAATACAATTCGAAACAATTAGAGTATGGTGTCTTCTGTACCTTTCTTGACGAAGGATTCTTTCTTTTCAGCGCCACTAAAGTATGCAATCAACTTCTTTGCTACATAGACAATGCCTACAACAACTGCAACCATAAAAACTGGGATATAAGCCACGGGAATTAAAGAGCTTGGCTTCCCACTCTTCCATGAAGAAATAGGAATACTGCCGGCTCCTTGAATAATTAATATTGCAAGAAAAACAAAAAAAGCTACAAACATAAGTCCAATCAAAAACCAACCGATGATGATAGTTTTCCTTCTCATGACTCAGCCCCCCCAAATAGCTGCACAAATAAGAATTTTGTTTCCACACATATTGCCGTAGGCTGGGCTGAGAAGCCCAGCGTTTTCTCTACGTAGCACACCATGCAACAGCCCGCGTAGCCCGTAATAAGTAGCCCGCGTAGCCCGCAAAAAGTAGGGCGTCAATGAGCTTAGCGAATTGCGCCGAATGCGATTTCGGTTACGACCATTGTCCCAAAGTTTTCCGCGGCCTATCTGCGCCATGCGGCGCAATTCACTGCGTTCATTGACGCCCTACAAAGACAATGACTTAAATAACTTTTTCGACTAACTTTGAGCCTTCGTTGTGTTGGCTGTGCGCATGATTATGCGCCGCCGTGCCGCCATCGAACGCGTGATTGATGCGCGTAAATATCGATTTCAGCGCGCGCCATAATTTTGGTAACAGCCAAATTGCCAACACAACAAATATCGCCAACGCGACGAGGAAGACGGCGGGGTGGGCGAACATGGCCCATAGTCCGGTGGCGACCATCGCGTCTTCGGTCAATGATGCGGTCCAGTTGGTGACCGGCTCAGGCGAGGTGTTGATCAGCGCGCGGCTACCCGCTTTGGTGACGTGCGCGCCGGTGGCCATCGCGCCGCCGAGGATGCCTGCGACCAGGGTCATCACGGTGCTATCCGCGCCGGCCATGCTCGCTGCCAGGGCTGCGCCAGCGGGGATGCGGATGAAGGTATGCACGGCGTCCCAGATGGTATCGAGCCCGGGAATTTTGTCGGCGAAGAATTCGACGAACAACATAAAGCCCGTCGCGCCCATTACTAACGGATGACTGAGAACGTGCATGCTCGACGGCAAGGTCGCCCAGCCCATTTTATCGACCAGACCGACGATAAATAAAACGGCGTAAAGACGTATGCCACTGGCCCAGCCCAGCCCAGCGGCTAATGCGATTGATTGCAAGTTATCCATGAGCGTCTCCCG
>JAYVJD010000378.1:0-2391 GCA_043769625.1 Pseudomonadota bacterium
CTTGCATTTGTTTACGGTCCATTGTGGTGCCTTGCATAGTGTTCTCCTTTCAAGAGAATAGTAGGCCTTCGGCACTTACACAATTTTATTTACAGGCTCAACGACACCATTATTCTCTTTGATTCAAATACTTTTCGGTGTGCATCAAGTTGAGCACCAAGCTCTCTCAAGCTTGATAAAACCTGCGGGAATGGTAGTGTATCCATATTTGAAAGTTGTGATTCGATTTGCGATATCTTTCCTGAAAAATTATCCACTTGCCTAGCTTGTTCTAACCACCAATTGTATAAAGTTGATTGTCTTGGGTCATCAGGGTGGTCACCATGCTCACTTCCAGCGCGCGCTACCGTAATAAAAGCAACTCGCGTCCCTGTGACGCGTAACCACCACTCAAGTAAGCTGTCAAATGCGCTCCAAATAAAATGTAGTAGCAGATAAAAAGTCACGACAATAAGTCCACCAGTCAAAACAGTATCGGTAAGATTATGAAATTTTAGTCCCAAGAAACTCGAATCCGGGTGAATTTTGAGGTCAGCAATTACGACAGCTAGTGAAGCTGCTGATGCAATCAATAGATTCTTACGAATTTTGAACGTATTTTCGGAAAACTCGATAAATACAGGCTCACCCAAAGCCTTCTCAACAGCTTCAAGTTCTTTTTCTGATAGTTTATGGTTTTCTATGATGGCTCCTCATTATGGAATTTTCGAAATTAAAAACACAATTATGATTGGACTAGCAGTACCTTTTTCAAACCAAATCCCGCAACCGATAATAAACCATAGCCATGACCAGCATCGGCGTGCGCAATAATTTTCCGCCGGGGAAGTTGTGGTGGGGGATTTTGCTGAACCAGTCGTAGCGTTCTGCTTGGCCGCTGATGGCTTCGGCGGCGAGTTTGCCGGCCATGCCGGTTAACGCGAGGCCGTGGCCGCTGAAGCCTTGCAGGTAATAAATATTGTTGCCGATACGGCCAAAGTCGGGCGCGCGGTTCATGGTGATATCGACGAAGCCGCCCCAGGCGTATTCGATGTCGGCGTCGCTGAGTTGCGGGAATACTTTGAGGATGCGTTGCTTCATGCTTTGCGCCATGTTGAGCGGCGTCATGGTGGAGTAACTGACGCGGCCGCCGAACAGCAAGCGATGATCGGCGACGACGCGGAAATAATCAAGGACGAAATTAGTGTCGCACACAGCGACGCGATTTTTGATCAGGCTGTCGGCGCGTTCTTTGCCGAGCGACTGCGTGCCAACTATATAAGTGCCGACGGGCATGATGCGCGCGGACACTTGCGCCATGGTGTCGGCGAGATAGACGTTACCCGCCAGCACGACGTAATCACACGTCACCGCGCCATTCGCCGTTACCACGCGCGGCCTAGCGCCCTGCTCCACACGCAAGGCACGGGTATGCTCGCAAATCTTCACACCTTTTTCCAACACGGCTTTTTCGATGCCGAATACATATTTACGCGGATGCAAATGGCCGGAGTTGGTGTCGAGCACGCCGGAATGAAAACGCTTACTGGCGATCCACTGCTCGAGGTTTTTTGGGTCTATCCATTGCACATGCTTGTAGCCATAACGCGTTTGGATGTCGTCGTACCACTGCTTGAGTTCGTTGGCCTTGCGTTGATTCAGCGCCAATGACAAATAGCCATCGACGTAATCGCAGTCTATGTTGTATTGCTTAATGCGCGAGCGCACCAAGTCGAGCGCCTCAATGGAAATATCCCAGGTATGTTTGGCGGTTTCAAACCCTGCTACTTTTTCTACTACGCTGTTGTCGCAGGCCAAACCTGCGAGCGATTGCCCGCCATTGCGGCCTGATGCGCCCCAGCCAATTTCTTCGCCTTCGAGCACGATGACTTTGTAACCGCGGTTGGCGAGTTCCAGTGCCGCCGATAATCCCGCTAGTCCGCCACCGACTACACAGACATCCGCGTGTTGTTCGCCCGCGAGCGGCGCGTGTTCGCGTTGGCGCGGTACCCCGAGATGATAATAATTTTTACGCGTGAGTTCGAGTTCGGATGCGATCATATTTTGCCTAGATATAAGTATTTGATTTAATTGAATAAATTTACCAATCTATCGTTCATCCTGAGTTTGTCGAAGGGCCTGTGTGGTTCGATAAACTCAGCACGAACGGGTCACGGATTCCGCGCGATTTGCCCGCATAAATACGTCCACACTATGACTGAAGCTGCGTTGCTGGTGAGTTGCGCGTGGTCGTATTGCGGTGACACTTCGGTGCAATCCATGCCGACAAACGGAATCGAATTCAAACCTTCGACCAAAGTTAAGGCTTGTGATGTTGTAAGCCCACCCGGCTCTGGCGTGCCCGTCCCCGGCGCGAAGGCGGGGTCGAGGCAATCAATATCAAAAGTTAAA
>JAYVJD010000379.1:0-2368 GCA_043769625.1 Pseudomonadota bacterium
GCCTTTGATTTCGAGAAAGCGGCGATTGAAATTCGCGATGTTGTTAAAGCCGACGTCATAACAAATGCGCGAGACGAATCGATCGGATTCCATCAACAATTGGCAGGCGCGATTGATGCGCACGCGATGCACGAAAGCGGTAAAGGTATTGCCCGTGGCACGGCGGAAGAAGCGCGAGAAATGACTCTCGCTCATGCCCAGTTCGTGGGCAAAATCGCTGGCGGAAAAGGGTTGCGCAACATCGGCCGTGATACGGCTAACGACGACGTTAATCGATTCTAATTGAGCATCGTCGTTACTGCCTTGCATCTGTACGTTCGACAGCAAGCGATAGTCAGTGCAATGGGATAAATCGGCGAGGAAATCGCAGAACGCGACAAAACGCGACATTCCGTGAGTACGCTTGATATGAGTCCAATGTTTTCGCGCCTGCTCGGACACGCCGAAAAACTCGATGCCATGCCGCGCGCGATCCAACAACGGCAAAATTTCTTTTAGTTCCGGAATATTTTCCGCTGCGAGAACCAGCGGCTCATGGCGAAACTGAATGACCAAGTCCCGTTCCGCGACGCCGCCCTTGGGCAGATCGAGCGAAATCCAGTTGTGCGGCAAGCGCGGGCCGCACAACACCAAATGACCTGGTTGAAACGGGCCGATCCAATCGCCGACAAAGGCCTTGCCGGACGTCGCGACGATCAGATGCAGTTCATATTCATCGTGAAAATGCCAGCGCGCCAACGGCGTCGGAAAACCGTGCGCTAAGCAACGCACCAATCCCGATTCCTCCGGCGGCTCGTAGCCCAATTCCGGCGAGCGCGCGAAATCGCGCTCCAGCTCGGGCTGGCGCTGACGCGGCAAATTTTGATCACGAGTTCTCGCCATCAAGAATCCAGAATAATTCCACTAACTCATCACACTGCCACCGTCGACATTCAACGTCTGCGCGGTGATGTAAGACGCCTCGTCGCTCGCCAGAAATACTGCGACACCGGCGATGTCTTCCGGCGTACCCATGTAGCCCAGCGGCACTGCTTTGCCAACGGCGATTTTCTTTTCGCCGATCTTAAGGCCTTCATGACGCGCAAACAAAGCGTCGACATGTTTCCACATCGGTGTATCCACCACGCCCGGCGCAATCGCATTAACACGAATCTTATGGGGCGCCATCGCCAGCGCAGCGCTTTGTGTGTAACTGATGACGGCGGCTTTAGTCGCGCAATAATGCGAGACCAGCGCCTCACCGCGGCGCCCCGCCTGCGACGCGAGGTTGATGACAGCGCCTTGAATCTTGTCGGCAACCATTTGCTTCAATACCGCCTGCATGACAAAAAACATGCCTTTGACATTGACCGCGAACAACTTGTCGTACATTGCCTCATCGCTTTCCAGCAGTGGCGCCATGTCGAACAATGCAGCGTTGTTGTACAAAATCCGGATCGCGCCAAAATGCTGACGCGCCGTTTCTATCATTCGAGAAATATCGTTGCGCTTTGTAACATCGGCAGCAACGTAGTGCATCCGACCACTATACTCGGACACAAGCAACTGTACTTCGTGCGACGGTTCATCCGCGATATCAACAACGGTGCAGAGCGCACCTTCGCGCAGATAAGCCGCCGCGACCGCGAGGCCAATGCCACCGCCGGCGCCAGTTAACAGTGCATGGCGATCCTGCAAACGTCCCGACACTATCGATGCTCCTCAACGAAATTATTCACCCGCGACGCCGCAACGCGTACCGCCGCGATCAGCCGCGCGTCGCCCGCTTGCGGACCCCACAGCACGCTGTCGCCGCAAAACGCAACGACCGGATCGGCCGCTGCGCAAATCGCGTGCGCCAAGGCTTCATCCATGCCCTGATCTTGATAGACATAAGGAATCTGGCCGCGATGCCAGCGCTGCAGAAATGCCAGGAACAGCGCGGGCAGCATCGCGACACTCTCAATAGGTTGGCTTTTACCCAGCCGCTCACGAATCGTCGGTGCGATAAAGCCGGGAATCTTGGAAAAACCATCCATCGCGACGCGCTGATTGGTATCGCGAATCGCCGGATTACCGAAGCGCTCGAGCACCACGTCGCGATAGGCGGCAAGATCAATCGGACTTGGCGACAGGCACGGAATCACATCGTCGGTAACATAGTCGTGAGCAAACTGCCGAATCACCGCGTTGTGCGTGCCTTCGTGAATAAACTGATAACCGATCAACGTACCGGCCCAAGCGATGCAACTGTGACTGGCGTTGAGAATACGAATTTTGGCTTCTTCAAACGGCGCGACGGATTCGACCATCTGCACACCAACGCTTTCCCAAGCAGGGCGTCCGTTGCAGAAATTATCCTCGATCACCCACTGAATAAAACTTTCCG
>JAYVJD010000380.1:0-6462 GCA_043769625.1 Pseudomonadota bacterium
CTCACCTTCATCAGCTTCCGCGATAAAAAAACCGAATACGCCTCGCGCGAAAATATTATTCATTGCTGCTCCGAGCACAGCGAATACGACCCGGCCGCCGGTGCAAAAGTCATCAACGGCCCAGCGCCGCAACCGCTGGCCGCCATCTTGCTAGAGCATGATGCAGCGACCGATGGCTTGATCGCCGTCGGTACATTTGGCGGTGAAATGTTTAATGAATTTTTTCGTAAATTCGAATTCAAATTAAATATGGAACATGGCAGCAAAGCGCAAAAAGCCACCACGATTGCGACGGTGACGGAGCTGACTTCTTTTTGTAAACAACAAATTCAATGTTAAATATTCAGTGATTTCCTGGCTGCAAAAAAACTCGCCGTTTCCTCCTGTTACCTCTGCGCTGCAATCGCCCAACGGTTTGTTGGCCGCTGGTGCCGATCTTTCGCCGCAACGTTTGCTCGACGCCTATTCGCGCGGCATCTTCCCTTGGTATTCCGAGGGGCAGGAAATTATGTGGTGGAGCCCGAATCCGCGTATGGTGTTGGTGCCACAGGCCTTCAAAATTTCGCGTTCGCTGGTAAAAACCTTGCGCAACAAAACGTATGAAGTGCGTTTCGATACGTCGTTTCGTTCTGTGATGTTGGCCTGCTCAGCGCCGCGCGATGGCCAAGGCGACACGTGGATTTCGCCTGACATGGTCAATGCTTATTGCGCCCTGCATGAACTTGGTTACGCCCATAGTGTCGAGACATGGGTGGGGGATAAACTGGTCGGCGGATTGTATGGCGTGGCGATCGGTAAAATGTTTTACGGCGAATCGATGTTCGCGCGACAGACCGACGCGTCGAAGATCGCGCTGGCGCATTTAGTCCAATATTTGACGCAAGAAAATTTCGGTCTGATTGATTGTCAAATGAGCACCGCACATTTGGCTTCGCTCGGTGCGAATGAGTTACCGCGTAGTAAATTTATTAATATAATCAATGAGTTATGTATTATTCCCCATGCGCCAAAAAAGTGGTCAAAGTTGGCGTTGCAAGTGAAATCGGCTTCTGGTGTAAACTAAACAACATGAAATCTGCGAGACGATAATCATGTCCAAAATGAACGAGATGCCGTTTGCAGAATTACAGTTTTACGCGACTGCGCCGTATCCGTGCAGCTATTTGCCGGGCAAGCTGGCGCGCTCACAAGTCGCGACGCCGAGTTATCTCATCGACACCCGCGTGTATAGCGCTCTGGTCAACGCCGGGTTTCGTCGCAGTGGCGCGTTTACTTACCGTCCCTATTGCGATCACTGTCGCGCCTGTGTGCCCGTCCGCGTCATCGTCAAAGCTTTCGCGCCGACGCGCTCACAGCGCCGCGCCTGGAAGCAGCATTCCAATCTGACTGCGCAAATGATGGATCTGAAATTTAATCTGGAACACTACGCGCTGTATCGCCAGTATCAGTCATCGCGCCATCCGGGCGGCGGTATGGACCAGGATAGCCGCGAGCAATACAGCCATTTTTTGCTGCAGAGTAATGTCTCGACTTACCAAGTGGAGTTCCGCGAAGACGGCGTTTTGCGCATGGTCAGTATCATCGACGAACTCGACGATGGGCTGTCGTCGGTTTACACTTTTTTCGACACCAGCGACCCCAACACCAGCTTCGGCACCTACAACGTGCTGTGGCAAATCGAAGAAGCGCGCCGCTTGAAACTCGATTATATTTATCTCGGCTACTGGATAGCGAAAAGCCGCAAAATGAATTACAAAACCAATTATCGCCCGTTAGAGGGTTTGCAAAACGGCGAATGGCAGCCGATGGAAAGCGCGCCCGACAAAGACTGAATTCTTTCACCCACGGCCGGATTTTTTGCGGCCGCTCAATATCGCCATAAAAAATAATATGCTTTATTCTCTGCTGCGCCCGCTGCTTTTTTCGCTTGATGCCGAAACCGCGCATGACTTCTCGCTCAACGCCATGAAACGTTTGCAACAATACGGATTGTCGCGCGTGTATGGCAATCCATTGACAGCGCATCCGCACCAAGTCATGGGGCTCTCCTTTCCCAATCGCGTCGGCCTCGCGGCCGGGCTGGACAAAAACGGCGACTACATCGACGCGCTGGCCGCTATGGGCTTCGGCCATATCGAAATCGGCACCATCACCCCACGCGCGCAGCCGGGCAACGCCAAGCCGCGCATGTTTCGCCTCAGCGAAGCCAACGGCATTATTAATCGTATGGGTTTTAATAATCACGGCGTAGAAAAGTTGATCGAGAACGTCAAGCGCGCTAAATACAAGGGCATTCTCGGTATCAACATCGGCAAAAATGCCGATACGCCGATGGAAGAAGCCACCGATGATTATGTGACTTGTCTGCGCGCAGTATATCCCTACGCGAGCTACATCACGGTGAATATTTCCTCACCCAACACTAAAAATTTGCGTCAATTGCAACAAGGCAATGCGCTGCAGGATTTGTTACGCACGCTGACGCAAGAACGCGAAACGCTGACCCAACAACACGGCAAAAAAATTCCGCTGGCGCTGAAAATAGCGCCCGATTTAAACGCGGAACAAATTGAACAAATCGCCGCCTTGCTTATCGAACATGGCATTGAAGCAGTCATCGCCACCAACACCACGCTGGACCGCGCTGGCGTAGAAAATCTACCGCATGGCCGTGAAGCCGGCGGATTATCCGGCGCGCCGGTGATGGAAAAATCTACCGCCGTGATTCAAGCGTTGGCGAAACAGTTACAAAACCGCGTCGCCATTATCGGCGTCGGCGGTATTTTTTCTGCCGCCGACGCGCAAAAAAAAATCGCTGCCGGTGCCAGTCTGGTACAAATTTACAGCGGTCTGATTTATCGCGGGCCTGCTTTAGTGAAACAAATTAGCAATCTATAGATTGTATGTAACTACATGATTAAATTAAACAAATTACACTTCGTTGGTGCCGCGCTGATAGCGCTGACGAGTACAATTTGCGCCGTCACCTACGCTCAATCCATTCTCACCCCCGAAGCAAAAGCCACCAACGAGCACAGCAGTAATATTATCAAAAAAAATCTGGAAGCCCGCGAAGATGATGTCGAGATCATTGAGAGAATCATCATCGAAGGCGTGCGCGATCCGGAGAACTTGCCGAAGAAGAAGAAAACCGTAGAACAAAAAATAGACGCCGCGCTCAACCCAAAGGGCTCGCTACCCGACCCTGCACCCATCGGCTACACCATTCAGTGTGTAAAGAATTGCCGAGGTCCCGCCTGCTGCTTTTGGGAGCCGGGTCCGCGTAGCTATCTGAATCCTGATTCCGTCCACAGATAAGCGCCGCCCGCTGTGCGCAGGTTTCGTTTATCATTCGAGTTCAACATAAACTCTACGAAACGCTATGGGCTTTCTCGACGAACTTAAATCAAAAGCCGATTCCCTTACCCAGGAAAAGCAGGCGCAGAGCAGCAAACTGGTCGCCAACACCGAACTGCTCGACGCGCGTTTGCGCCAGGCCTTCACTTACCTCAACGACTTGTGCAAACAACTTGAAATCATCAAGCCACCCAGCGCGTATAGTTTCGAATTGCACGGAATCGGCAAATTCGACAATTTGATCTTGACCGATTTTTTTGCTGACTACCGACGAAAAAAGTTTAACGAAACTGAAGTGTTTGATATTGTGACTCTCGCGTTCAAACACCATTCGCCGCGCAGTATTTTGATTAAAAAAGATATGCCGAACCAAATCGAGCAATGTGAAAATACGCTATGGCGACACAATCTTAAATTTCAGCGCGAAGATGTTCGCAACGAAGACGGCAAATTGCGCTGGACCGAATTTACCATTCCTTGCTCCGTCAATACCGGCGTCACGATCGAAGGCGATGATGAATCGGCACAATTAATTTTCAAACTGAAAAACTTTGACCGCTTTGAAACCATGACCGTGGCGTTCGCTGCGCCGACTTTCGGTGATGCTATCTTGGAAGATTTTGCGCGCATGTTAGTCGGCCAACCCAACCGCTTTCTGGCACAAGGCCAGGTGTTAGGGATTACCGGCTAAGCGGGCCGTCGTCCTATGCGAAATATTGTTGAGAAAATAGACGCGCTGCTGCCGCAAACTCAATGCACGCAATGTGGTTACGCCGGTTGCCGGCCATATGCGCAGGCGATTGCCGAGCGCAGCGCCGATATTAATCAGTGCCCGCCCGGCGGCGCTGAAGTCATCGCCGCTTTGGCACAATTATTAGAGCAAAAAATCAAACCGCTGGATCCGCAGCACGGGGTAAATAAAGCGTTCGCTATTGCCGTAATTGATGAAGCTCGCTGCATCGGTTGTACCTTATGCATCAAAGCCTGCCCAGTGGACGCCATCATCGGCGCAACCAAGCAAATGCATAGCGTGATCAACGCCGAATGTAGCGGTTGCGAATTATGTCTGGCGCCCTGCCCGGTTGATTGCATCGTCATGTTGCCTGCCACAAGCTTTTCTATTGAAGCCAACCCCATGCGCTGGCGCAGACGCTATCACGCGCGCTTGCAGCGCCTGGCCCGCAACAAAGGCGAGAAAGCTACGCGTCTGGCGCAAAGCCCAAGTAAACAAGCCGTACACAGTACAGCGGCACCCGCGCCCAGCGCGACTACCCATTCTGCCATGTCGCCCGCCGCATCTGCCGCTTTGCGCCGTGCACAAGCGCGCCAACTGGCGGCAAAAATTAAACCAAAGGATTAAATGGAAGCATTCATCACCTCAACGCTAATCATAGCTTTCGCAGAAATTGGTGACAAAACGCAATTGCTATCCATCCTGCTCGCTGCGCGTTTTCCCAAGCAGCCGCTACCGATTATTCTCGGCATCTTCATTGCCACGCTGCTGAATCACTTCCTCGCTGCCAGCGTAGGTAGCTTGTTCGCATCGCTGGTCAGCCCAGCGCTGATGCACTGGATTCTGGCGGCGGCTTTTTTTGCTTTCGCGGTGTGGGCCTTGGTGCCGGACAAAATCGACGACGCCGACACCACGATCAGCAAAGCCGGTGTGTTGATAACCACCACCTTGCTTTTTTTCATGGCGGAGATGGGCGACAAAACACAGCTCGCGACGGTCGCATTGGCTGCGCAATATAAAAATCTGTTCGCCGTGGTGGTCGGCACGACGCTGGGCATGATGCTGGCCAATGTCCCCGCCGTGTTGCTCGGCGAGGCGCTGGTGAAAAAAGTACCGCTGCGTATCATGCGCTATATCGCGTCGGCGCTATTTGCCCTGGTCGGCGTGTTGATTTTGTTCGTCCATTAATATGAATCCGCTCAAGCGCCGCGAGATTTTTACCCGTCTGCGCGAACAGAACCCCAGCCCAACGACTGAATTAAATTACGCATCGCCGTTTGAACTATTGATCGCAGTGATTTTGTCGGCGCAAGCAACCGACGTCAGCGTCAACAAAGTGACGAGCAAGCTTTTCAAGGTCGCCAACACGCCAAAAAAAATAACGGCCCTGGGCGAAAATAAACTCATCACCTACATTCAAACCATCGGTCTGTTTCGCTCTAAAGCGCGCCACATTCTGGCGACCTGCCAGATGCTGATCGAGCAACACCATAGCGAAGTGCCGCGCACGCGTGAGGCGCTACAGGCCTTGCCCGGCGTCGGCCGCAAAACGGCAAATGTGGTTTTGAATACAGCCTTCGGCGAACCGACCATCGCGGTGGACACCCACATCTTCCGCGTAGCAAATCGCACCGGCATCGCGCCGGGAAAAAATGTTGATGCAGTGGAAAATAAATTGATGAAATTTATTCCCGATGAATTCAAGCAAGACGCGCATCATTGGCTCATTTTGCACGGACGTTACATCTGCCGCGCGCGCAAACCTTTGTGCGGACAATGCGTGATTGAAGATTTGTGCGAATACAAAACGAAAGAGTTGAACTGAAATGTTTACCCCATCACGTCGCGAAGCGCGCGAATTTCTATTTACAGCATGGATAAAATATAAATCTAATCAAATACTTACAAATATCGAGTCATTGGCCCTCAGCGTCATGTTACTGCACCCGGAATATCATTCTGCCTTATCGCAAGCAGAAAAATATCTTGAGCGAGATTACCTACCGGAATTCGGCGAGACCAATCCATTTTTGCATATGTCGATGCACCTCGCGATTGAAGAACAATTGTCCATCGATCAACCGACGGGAATCCGCGCGGCCTACGACGCATTGCGCGCCAAGCTCGATTCTGAACACGAAGCCAAACACCGCATCATGGAGTGTTTGGGGGAGACGTTGTGGCAAGCACAGCGTAGCGGAATGGCCCTTGATAGCGCGTTGTATCTAAGCTGTATGGAACGAGCAGCTAAGACATAATTTAAGGATGAGGGATGAGGGATGAGGGATGAGGGATGAATTTGGATCTTTCGCGCGGCTCTGAGTTCGAAGAAATCGCTCTTCCCTCCCTTCTGCGCCGCCGATATTTTTGTG
>JAYVJD010000381.1:0-15952 GCA_043769625.1 Pseudomonadota bacterium
CGGCGCAATCGCTCGGTGGCGTGCCGGTGCCGCTGTACCAAGATTCTGTCGCGCAGGAAATGATTTACGTGATGCACGACGGTGACATCGCGTTCGCAATAGTGGAAGATCAAGAGCAAGTGGACAAGATGCTGGAAATCCAAAGCGCTTGTCCCGCACTAAAAAATATCGTCTATGACGACCCGCGTGGCTTGCGTAATTACCATCAGCCACAACTTTTGTCGTATGAAAACTTACAACAAGTTGGCCGCGAATACGACAAACTACATCCGCAATTCTTCGAGCAGCAAATTGCTCAAGGACAGGGCGACGATATCGCCATCATGCTCTACACTTCCGGCACCACCGGTAAACCAAAAGGCGTGCGCCTGACGCATAACGCAGTCATCAAGAGCGCGCGTGCATATGCGCAATTGGAAAATCTCAACGAGAACGACACCATATTGTCGTATTTGCCGATGGCATGGGTCGGCGATAATTTGTTTTCCTACGCGCAAGCGTATGTCACTGGCTTCTCCGTCAATTGCCCAGAATCGAGCGACACGGTGATGACTGACATGCGCGAAATCGGCCCAACTTATTATTTCGCGCCGCCACGCGTATTTGAAAACCTGCTGACGCAAGTCATGATCCGCATGGAAGACGCGAGCGCCATCAAGCGAAATTTATTTCACTATTTTATGGGCGTGGCGAAACGGGTAGGCACCAAAATTCTGAACGGCGACAAAAGTGTTGGGCTTGCGGACCGCACACTGTATGCCATGGGGAATTTTTTCATTTATGCGCCGTTGCGCAACGTGCTCGGCATGAGCCGCGTGCGCGTTGCTTACACTGCGGGCGAAGCCATCGGCCCCGATCTGTTTTCGTTTTATCGCTCACTCGGCATTAACCTTAAACAATTGTATGGCTCGACGGAAACTTGCGTATTGATTTGCATCCAGCCCGACGGACAAGTGAAGCCGGATACCGTTGGCCCGCCGGTGCCCGGCGTGGAAATAAAAGTAACCGACAGCGGCGAAGTGTTGGTAAAAACCCCGGGGATTTTCAAAGAATATTACAAGCGCCCGGATGCGACGGCGGAAGTATTCGACGCCGATGGTTGGTATCACACCGGCGACGCAGGCTATTTCGACAATGATGGCCATTTGAAAATTATTGATCGCGTCAAAGACGTGGGCAAAATGGCGGGTGGCGCATTGTTCGCGCCGAAATACGTCGAGAACAAACTCAAATTTTTCCAATACATTAAAGAAGCCGTGGTGTTCGGCGATGGTCGCAATGAAGTCACGGCGTTCATCAACATCGACCTCGAAGCCGTGGGTAATTGGGCCGAGCGACGCAACCTGGCGTATTCCGGTTACACCGATTTGGCGCAGCAGCCTAGCGTGGTTGAACTGATTACCGGCTGCGTCGAACAAGTGAATCGCGACTTAGCGCAAGACACCACGCTGTTTGATTCGCAAGTTCGTCGTTTCTTGATTTTGCACAAAGAGCTGGACCCAGACGATGACGAACTGACACGCACGCGCAAAGTGCGCCGTGGCTTTATCGCGGAGAAATATAAAGTGCTGATAGACGCTTTGTATTCCGGCAAGCCCTCGCAATACATCGAAACCCAAGTCAAGTTTGAAGACGGACGCAGTGGCTTGGTCAGCGCCGACATCAAAATCCAAAACGTACAATCTTTTGCAGCGACCAAAGTGGCAGCATGAACCAAGCGCAAAGAAAAATTGGCGAAGTGGTGCTGGAGCTGAAAGATATTTCACTGTCCTTCGGGGGCGTCAATGCACTGACCGACATCAGCTTCGATGTTCGCCAACACGAAATCCGCGCCATCATCGGCCCCAACGGTGCGGGCAAAAGCTCGATGCTCAATGTGATCAACGGCGTTTATACGCCGCAAAAGGGCCATATTATTTTTAACGGCAGCACCCGCGCGCAAATGCAGCCGCATGAAGCGGCGACGCAGGGTATCGCGCGCACCTTCCAAAGTTTGGCTCTGTTCAAAGGCATGAGCGTGCTGGATAACATCATGACCGGCCGTAATTTGAAAATGAAATCGAATATTTTCCAGCAGGCTATCCGTTGGGGCCCCGCCGAACGCGAAGAAATTGCGCACAGGGATAAAGTCGAACAAATTATCGAGTTTCTCGAAATCCAGCAGCATCGCAAAACCCAGGTCGGGCGCTTGCCTTATGGCCTGCAAAAGCGCGTCGATCTCGGACGTGCGCTGGCGATGGAGCCGACATTATTGCTACTCGACGAGCCGATGGCCGGTATGAACATGGAAGAAAAACAGGATATGTCGCGCTTCGTGCTCGACGTGAACGACGAATACGGTACGACCATCGTGCTGATCGAGCACGACATGGGCGTGGTGATGGATATTTCCGACCGCGTAGTGGTGTTGGACTACGGCAAAAAAATCGGCGACGGCTCGCCCGATGATGTGCGTAACGATCCCGCCGTGATCTCCGCTTATTTGGGGGTGCAACACTGATGGATAAACGCAAACGCAATTTGATTTTATTTTTCCTGGTCCTTACCGCAGGCTTGTTTGCGCCTTTGCTGATCAAAGGAACGGAGACAGGATTCTTCCTCGAAGTGGTTATAGGCGGCTTGATGGCCGGTGTGTTGTATTCGCTGGTAGCACTCGGATTTGTACTCATATATAAGGCCTCCGGCGTATATAACTTTGCCCAGGGTGCGATGGTGTTATTCGCCGCGCTCGCCGTCGCGCGCTTCGCGGAGAAAATGCCGCTGTGGGCGGCAGTCATACTCGGTTGCGTGATCATGATTTTGCTGGCAATAATTATCGAGCGCTTGGTGTTGCGTCCGTTGGTGAACCAAGATGGCATTGTATTGCTCATGGCAACGCTGGGCATTACCTACTTCCTCGAAGGTTTTGGCCAAACCGTTTTCGGCAGCGATATTTACAAAATTGATTTAGGTATCGCCAAGGAACCAATTTTCATTTTGGAGAAAATATTCCCCGGCGGTATCCTGCTGAATAAAGAAGACCTGGTGGCGACGGTCATCGCCGCTTCTCTCGTCCTGGTTCTGGCGCTTTTTTTCCAGAAGACTGCCACTGGCCGCGCACTGCGTGCGGTGTCGGACGACCATCAAGCCGCGCAATCTATCGGCATTCCACTTAATCGCATCTGGGTCATCGTCTGGTCGGTGGCAGGCTTCGTCGCGCTGGTCGCGGGCATGGTGTGGGGCTCGAAACTCGGTGTGCAATTCTCCTTGGCCGATGTGGCACTCAAGGCCTTGCCCGTGGTCATATTAGGCGGCTTCACTTCCATACCCGGCGCCATTATCGGCGGCCTGATTATCGGCGTGGGCGAAAAAGTGGCCGAAGTTTTTCTCAGTCCAATATTGATTAAAGCATTTGATCTAGCCGGTGGCGGAATTGAAAATTGGTTTGCCTATGTGCTTGCGCTGGTGTTCTTATTGATTCGACCTGAAGGATTATTCGGCGAAAAACATATCGATCGTGTTTAACGTAACTAATTGATTTAATTAAGAAAATTATACATGTTTTATAGAGAAAACGGACAGTTCAAATCAACTTATCAAGCCGATCAACAGATCATGCCGATACGGCAAGATCGTTGGTTCATGATCGGATTACTGCTGTTCGCCTTCGTCGCTATGCCCTTGTTGCTCACCGGCGCGGGTGGCGAATATTTAATTCGCGCCATTTTGATTCCATTTTTGATTTTGTCGCTCGCCGCGATAGGCTTGAATATTCTCACCGGCTATTGCGGCCAGGTATCACTCGGCAGTGCGGCGTTTATGGCCGTCGGCGCGTACGCGGCGTACAACTTGATGGTGCGCGTACCCGGCATGAACATTTTAATCGCCATGCTATTCGCGGGCGGCTGTGCGACAGTCGTTGGCGTGTTGTTCGGCATTCCCAGTTTGCGCATCAAAGGTTTGTATCTCGCCGTCGCGACGTTAGCAGCGCAATTCTTTTTCGATTGGGTATTTTCGCGGGTGAAATGGTTTACCAACTATAGCGATTCGGGCGGCGTGTCGGTGCAAGTCATAGATTTGTTCGGCATGAAAATCCAATCGCCCGTTTCAAAATATTTATTTTTATTAGGCATCGTGGTGTTCATGGCGTGGCTGGCAAAAAACCTGGTGCGTTCACACATAGGCCGCGCGTGGATGGCGACGCGTGATATGGACGTGGCAGCAGAAGTGATCGGCATCCGCCCCGTTTATGCCAAGCTCACGGCTTTTGCCGTCAGCTCGTTCTATCTCGGCGTCGCCGGTGCGCTGTGGGGATTTATTTATCTTGGTTCATGGGAGCCGTCGGCGTTTAACCTGAACCGTTCGTTACAACTCTTATTCATGATTATCATCGGCGGCCTCGGTTCTATCATGGGCAGTTTTTTCGGCGCGGCATTTATTGTGATCCTGCCTCTGCTGCTGAATCAGTTTCCTGCCATGCTAGGGATTCCACTTTCAACGACGATGGTCAGTCATCTGGAGTTGATGATCTTTGGTGCGTTGATTATATTTTTCCTGATCGCCGAGCCGCATGGCTTGGCGCGATTGTGGGCGGTGGGCAAGGAGAAGCTGCGCTTGTGGCCGTTCCCGCATTAAAGCATTAACCACACATGCTACGGCATGATGACAAAAACAAGACCGGAGTGGCCGGCAAGAGTGAAAAATTATTTTTTGTAGTTTGTTCAATCTGAGGAGATAGAAATGTTCAAACGTATTTCAACCAATACCAAAACAGCGGTACTCGGTATGTTGCTTGCAGTCAGCGCGGGTTCTTTATTCGCGCAGCAAGCCAACGAGCAGTTTGTTCCCGTGCTGGTGTACCGCACTGGCGCCTACGCACCGAACGGCGCACCTTGGGCCAACGGCTTCATCGATTATCTCAAGCTGGTGAATGAGCGCGACGGCGGTGTCGGCGGCGTGAAGATCACTTACGAAGAATGCGAATTCGGTTACGCCACCGATCGAGGTGTCGAATGTTACGAGCGGCTGAAAGGTAAAGGCCCAACCGGCGCATCGGTATTCAATCCTCTGTCCACCGGCGTCACCTTCGCGCTGACCGACAAAGCGCCAGTCGATAAAATACCGATCATGACCATGGGCTATGGCCGCGCCGATTCGGCTGACGGCAGTGTATTCCAGTGGAACTTCCCCTTGTTGGGAACCTACTGGTCCGCAGCCGACATGCTGGTGCAACACGTTGCCGGCAAAGACGGCGGACTCAAAGGCAAAAAAATCGCCTTGATTTATCATGACTCGCCTTATGGCAAAGAGCCGATTCCCGTCCTGACCGAACATGCGAAAAAGCATGGTTTTGAGTTGATGGTTTTGCCGGTCACGCATCCCGGCGTCGAGCAAAAATCTACTTGGCTACAAGTGCGCCAATCCAAACCGGATTATATTTTCCTCTGGGGTTGGGGTGTCATGAACGCAGCGGCGATTAAAGAAGCCATCGCTGTGAATTACCCGCGCGAAAAAATGTACGGCGTGTGGTGGGCGGGCGCAGAACCCGATGTGTTGCCGGCAGAAGGCGGCGCGAAAGGTTACAACGCTTTGGCGCTGCAACACTCGTCCGGCATGGGCAAAGCGCATCAGGACATCATGAAATACGTGTATGACAAAGGCAAAGGCACGGGCAAAAAAGAAGAAGTCGGCCAAGTGTTGTACAACCGTGGCATGATCAATTCCATGCTGGTGATCGAGTCCATCCGCGCCGCGCAAGCCAAGTTCGGCAAAAAGCCGCTGACAGGTGAGCAAGTGCGCGCCGGTATCGAAGCGCTGAATCTCGATCAAGCCGCGATTGATAAAATCGGCCTGGCTGGATTCATGCAGCCGGTGAAAGTCACCTGCAACAACCATGAAGGCGCGCACAAGGCGCGTATCCATCAATGGAGCGGCACGAGCTGGAACTATGTCACCGATTGGCTCAGCGCCGACGACAAGTTCCTGCGCGGCATGGTGGAAGAGTCGGCGAAAAAATACGCCAAGGAAAAAAATATCACTGCGGCAGAATGTAAAGCAGCGTAATTTTGAATGCCGTCAGGTTGTGCAAACGACTTGACGGTTTTTCCGAGCGGCTTGGTGTGCAGCAGGCTGCTCGGAAAAACCACGGATCACTATGAACCCTACAACCAATATCGCCAGCGCCACACCATATCTCAACGTCAACAACGTCGAGGTCATCTACAACCACGTCATCCTGGTGTTGAAAGGCGTGTCGCTCAAAGTCGAACAAGGCCAAATCGTCGCGCTGCTCGGCGCGAACGGCGCAGGCAAATCGACCACGCTTAAAGCCATCTCCAATTTACTCCGCGCCGAACGCGGCGACGTGACCAAGGGTGCGATTGAATTTGAAGGCCAGCGTATCGACAAACTCAATCCGTCGGATTTGGTAAAACGCGGCGTGATCCAAGTAATGGAAGGACGGCATTGCTTCCAGCATCTCACCGTCGAAGAAAATTTACTCACCGGCGCTTACACTCGAAATAATAAAGCCGAAGCCAAACAAAGTCTGGAAAAAGTCTATGCCTATTTCCCAAGGTTGAAACAAAGGCGCAGCAGCTTGGCTGGCTACACCTCAGGCGGCGAACAACAAATGACGGCAGTAGGCCGCGCGTTGATGGCCAAGCCAAATATGATATTGCTCGACGAACCCTCCATGGGACTCGCACCGCAAATCGTCGAAGAAATTTTCCACATCGTCAAAGACCTCAACCAAAAAGAAAAAGTCAGTTTTCTATTAGCCGAACAAAACACCATGGTCGCGCTACGCTTTTCCGACTACGGCTACATTCTGGAAAACGGTCGCGTGGTGATGGAAGGCCAGGCTTCGGAGTTAAGTAACAACGAAGACGTAAAAGAATTTTATCTCGGCTTGAGTTCGGGCGAGCGCAAAAGCTTTCGTGACGTGAAGCATTACCGAAGACGCAAGCGCTGGTTGGCGTAGTCCCTCATTTCCGCGAAGGCCGGAATCCAGCAAAATACATGAGAATGGGTAGGGTGCGCCGCGCGCACGCGTAACGAAATTATTGAAGCGCACGAAAATCCAAGGCGCTTACAAGAGCATTCGAAGAAAGAAAATTCCCTCCCCTTCAAGGAGAGGGCTAGGGTGGGGATGGGTGTAAACTCAACCATCTTCCAAGAAATTAAATCGCACGCGTGCGCACAGCGCACCCTACAATAACTCATAAATTATTTAATATAATCAATGACTTACTACGACATCCTCGAAACAAGAAACCCCCAACAACGCGAGCAAGAATTATTCGCCGCGCTACGCAAGCAAATCGCCCACGCACAACAACACGCGCCCGCATTCACAAAAATTCTCAGCGGAGTTGATGCGAACAAAATCACCGACCGCAAAGCCTTAAGCACATTACCCATCACGCGCAAATCCGATTTACAAACATTGCAGCGCGCGAATTTACCCTTCGGCGGATTGGCGGCAAAAGTGCAAGGCACCATCGCCCGCGTGTTCTCCTCACCCGGCCCGATTTACGAACCGGAAGGTCGCCGCGCCGATTACTGGCGTCTAGCGCGCGCCATGCACGCCGCCGGTTTCCGCGCGGGCGATCTGGTGCATAACACCTTCGCCTACACCTTCACGCCCGCAGGTTTCATGGCCGACCTCGCTGCGCAAGCTTTGGGCTGCATCGTCTTCCCCGCTGGCGTAGGCCAAACCGAAATGCAAGTCACCGCCATCAACGAACTCAAACCGACATGTTACGTCGGCACGCCTTCTTTTCTGCGCATCATCCTGGAAAAAGCCGACGAAATGAAAGTCGATGTGTCGAGCATCAACAACGCACTGGTTTCCGGCGAAGCATTTTTACCCGCCGTGCGCGAAATGCTGAAACAGCGCTGCATCAACGCCTTGCAATGTTACGCCACGGCAGACTTGGGTTTGATCGCCTACGAGACCCCAGCCGGAGAGGGCATGACCATCGACGAAGGCGTGTTGGTAGAAATCGTCCGCCCCGGAACCGGCGAGCCGGTAGCAGAAGGCGAAGTCGGCGAAGTTGTCGTCAGCACCCTCACGCCGGAGTATCCGCTCATCCGTTTCGCCACCGGCGATTTATCCGCCGTAATGTCAGGCGCAAGCCCGTGCGGCAGAACCAACATGCGCATCAAAGGCTGGATGGGCCGCGCCGACCAAACCACCAAAGTGAAGGGTATGTTCGTTCATCCTTCGCAGATCGCCGACGTCGCCAAGCGTCATCCTGAAATCAGTAAATATCGTTTGGTGGTGGATCACGACGAAAGCAAAAATGATCGGATGACTTTGTGTTGCGAAACCGCGCAGCAAAGTGACGCGCTCGCCCAAGCTGTTGCTGCCTCGTTGCGTGATATTACTAAAATGCGGGGGGATGTGAAGTTTGTTGCGCTTGGTAGTTTAGTTAATGACGGCAAAGTTATTGATGATGTGCGGAAATATGATTAATCTCCGGCAGGTAAAATAAAAATTTCATATATTTAGTCAGATAAAGCTATGTCTAAATTTTTATACGCCCTGTATATGTGTTTTCGCCTTAGTTTTAGGGTGCCTACTTTTAGTTAGGGTTTTATGCAAATATTGACTCCATACTTTCCGATTATTGGACCTGTCTTAGCTGCACTTGTAGCAATTCTTGGTTGGGGAGTGTCACATTATTTGAGTATTAGCAAAGAACAGAAGGCAAAGCAGCGTGACATGCGAATCCAATTTTTGCTTGAGGCGTACCGACGACTTGAAGCTGCCGCAAATCGCCCGGAATCTGGAAAGGAAGAACAAGACAAATTTGAGTCTGCGCTTGCAGACATTCAATTGCTCGGCACAAAAACTCAAATTGAGGAATTGATTAGTTTCGTTAATGGGTGGAATGCATCGGAAGGTAATGCTTCTATCAATCCGCTGCTAGAGCTTCTGAGGTTACATTTGCGAGAAGAGCTTGGCCTCGAAAAGGAAATTCCAGGAATCAAAATTTTTCGCTTTAAGAATCGCCACCCTAACCTGGCGCTCAAGCGGGACGCGGCAAAAAGCCGCCGCGCGCCCTTAGCTTTACGTTAGGCGGCATCGGGCGCATGAAAGATACACGACCTAAGGAAATGCAATGAAAACGCCTGCTGAACTTACCGCCTCGCGGCAAGGAGAATCGCTGCGAAAACTCCGAATCGAGCCCGCGTAGGATGGGTGTAACCCATCGCCTGTTTCGTCAATACCGCCATCGCAAATCGGAACCCGCGCATGATGGGTTGCACCCATCCTACAAAAGATTAAGTTGTAGCAATCAATCGCCACAACGTCGTCACCTCGCGCGAACGCGCAACATATAACGGATCGGTTTCATCTTGCGTTTTGGGATGCGTGGGGCGGGCGTCGAATTTGGCTTTTACGCTGAGCCCTGCAGCTTCTATCCATTTCAACAATTCACCTTCTGCGCGCAAGCCTAGATGTTCGGCCAGATCAGACATGATCAGCCAGCCCTCGCCGTTCGGGGCGAGGTGTGCGCGCAGGCCGCTTAAAAATCCGCGCAGCATTTTACTGTCCGCATCGAAAATCGCTTGTTCCATTTTTGAGCTGGGTTTGCCGGGTAGCCAGGGTGGATTACACACGATGATGTCGGCTAATCCTTGCGGAAATAAATCGGCTTGCATAATTTCCACAACGTCATTCAACTCTAAGCGTGAGATGTTGTCGTTCGCGCAGTCGATAACATTCTGTTCCTGTTCGGTGCCGATAATTTTTTTCGCGCCGTGCTTTGCCAGCACTGCGGCTAACACGCCGGTGCCGGTGCCAATGTCGAACGCTGTGTTAATCGGCGCTGCGCGCTGTTGGCAGGCTTTAACCACCAGCTCGACGTATTCATTGCGGATCGGTGCGAACACGCCGTAGTAGGGATGGACTTTTCCTTCGCCCACGCCAGCCAGCGCGGCAACGCTGACGCCATTTTTGCGCCATTCATACGCCGCGACTACGCCCATGAGTTCGCGTAACGAGACGATGCAGGTTTCACCTGTCGGCTCGCCCCAGGCTTGCGTGCAAGCCTCGCGCATATCCGGCGCGCGGCGCAAGGGCAGCCAATAATCCGTCGCTAACTCGACCACGACCAAGCCCAACACGCGCGCGCGTTGCGCTTGGGCTTGGCGATAGGCGTAATACATTTCTTTTGGCGCGATGTCTTTGGGTTTGGCTTTGGAGGCTTTGTAATCGCGCGCCTTGTCGATGCGCCGCGCGAGAGATTGCACCATTTGCCGGCCTTGATGGAAATCACCGCGCCATAATAGAGCCGTGCCTTCGCAAACTAATTTGTAAGCGACGCTGGCGGATAAAGTGTCGTCGGCAACGAATACCGTTTTCGGCAAGGCGGAGCCGGAAGCGGATTGCCAGCGCGCGTGATGGAGTTGGCCGGATTCCAGCCAGGTAAATGGTTCGATTTCAATTTTATTTGTTTCAGGCATAGGGATTTATTGGGTCATTTAGCGAGCGAGCCGTTAATTTTGGCACAGAACGGTGGATTTCCCCCGAATGATTTCAGATTAGTATTTTTTATCAGTTAATTGAAGCTGCAAAAAATCGTTTGTTTGCTATATTAAATAAGTCCGCAAACCTCACTCATAGGAGATACATCATGCGCCGTTCAACAAAAATATCCCTGTTTGCTTTTGCCTTGCTCGCCACATCATGCACACCGATGCAAAAAATCAGCGCGCCCAACACACCAGCTTCAAGCGCGATATCGTTTTTTATTACCAGTGCGAATCCGGGCAAAGGCGCGGATTTCGGCGGGCTGGCGGGTGCTGATCGCCATTGCCAAACGTTGGCGAGCAATGCAGGCGCAGGTGGCCGCACTTGGCGCGCGTATCTCAGCGCCACCGCACCAGCAGAGAATGCACGCGACCGTATCGGCAGCGGCCCGTGGCAAAACGCAAAGGGTGTCACCATCGCCAACAACGTCGGTGAATTACACAGCAGCAATAACCTCAACAAGCAAACAGGACTGACGGAAAAAGGCGAGATGGTGCAAGGTCGCGGCGACTCGCCCAATAATCATGACATCCTGACCGGCTCGCAACCCGACGGCCGTCTTGCAACAGGCGGCACTGATACTACTTGCGGAGATTGGACCAAAAGCGGCGAAGGCTCGGCCATAGTCGGCCATCACGATCGTGTCGGATTGCGTGATGACGACGCAGCTAAATCATGGAACTCATCGCATCCATCGCGCGGATGCAGTAATGAAGCGTTGCGCGCCACCGGTAGTGCTGGGTTGCTTTATTGTTTTGCGGCGAAATAATCATCAATACAGAATATTCGTAACTATTTGATTATATTAAGTTATTTATACTTGTAAATTGGCAATTTTGTCCTAGTATAAAAGCGGTTGTGAATTTATAGTTCGCGGCATATCCGTATTCCAGAGCCGTAATCAACGGCCTATCAAAAGTTTCTCTTGGAGGAATGGCTGAATTGCAGGCCATATATTGTTTTGCCTGCGCGTTTTGCTCCATTCATTTCTTCCAGGAGGCTATATGCAACTATCTATCAGCAACAAAATTAAAAACAGTGCCGGGTGGCTCATTTTGGCCTTCGCACTGGCAGGCCTATCCGGCAATGCGTGGGCGGATAACGATAAGCGACATAGCAATGTTAAAAAAATCGTCGTCCCTAAAACCGGCTTCCATTGCGCCGACGATCCGAAGTGTCACAATCGCTGGCACTACAACATCAAGCCTGTCGCCACGGCGAATGCTGGCGATATTGCCGTGTTCGGTACGCGCGATGCGTTTGACCATGCCCTGAACCGTAATTCGATAGCGCAGGATGTGGCGGGGTTAAATCTGAATCTGGTTCATCCGATGACCGGGCCTTTATATGTTAACGGCGCAAAAGCAGGTGATGTATTAGCGGTGACCTTGGTCGATATTGAGCCTGATCCCTTCGGCTACACCATCATCGTGCCGGGTTTTGGTTTTCTGCGTGATGCCTTTCCTGATCCGTTTATCGCCCGCTGGGATTTGAGCCGTGGTGGCGCGACGTCACCTGATATTCCCGGTGTGCATGTGCGCTTTGATGGATTTATGGGCACCGTCGGCGTTGCACCAGGACCGGCTGAAACGGAAAAATATTTTAAACGTGAAGATGAGTTGGCACGCTCGCCTAACGGCGGCGGTTTTGTCCTGGGCCCGCAGCCGCTCGACGCGAGGCCGCCGGAAGTGTGCGGCCCGACCGGCACCGACAAGGACCGTTGCCTGCGTTCCATTCCACCCAGGGAAAACGGCGGCAATATGGATGTGAAGCAAATGCAAAAAGGCACGACCTTGTTATTGCCGTGTTTTGTTGACGGTTGTTTGCTCTCGATAGGCGACGTGCATTTTGCCCAAGGCGACGGCGAAGTTTCCGGCACTGCGGTTGAGATGGATGCGACCGTGACGGTCAAGCTGGACATTCGCAAAGGCCTCGGCGCGCAGGTGAAGCAACCGCACTTTGAAGGGGGCAATCAACTCAAGCGCCTAGCGCCGAAAAAGTTTTACGCCACGGTTGGCTATCCACTGAAGGAAAAAGGTTTCATCCCGCCGACGCATAAATATTTAGGCGATAGCGTGATCGGACCTTTGACCAATTTATCCGAGGACGTCACCTTGGCCGCGCGCGATGCCTTGCTGCAAATGATCGATTGGCTGGTGAAAAACAAAGGGCTGACACGCAACCAGGCCTACGCATTGTCGAGCGTCGCGGTTGATTTGCGCATCAGCAATCTGGTCGATACACCGAATGTGGCCGTGACAGCCATACTCGATCTCGGTGTATTCGATAAGCCGAGCTATCGACATGACGACGACGATTAAATGAAACGCAGACAGTTTGTTGAAATAGCGCTGGCGACCGGCCTGTGGGCGATGCTCACAGGCCATTCGCCGTACAAACAATGGGACGTATTTCGCAAAACCCGCCTCGTCGTTTTGGTCAATGCCGATGATCCTGGCTCGGTAAAATTGGGCACTGCATTGGCGGAGTTTTACGCCAAGCAATTGCCGGATAGCCGCGCCACTTTCGCCCGTGCAAAAAACAAGCACGATATGGTGCGCTTAATTGCCAGCAAGCAACTTGAAGTGGCACTGTTCAATGAAACCGACGCCTATGCCGTGTTAAGCGGTGCTGAGCCTTATGCCGACAACGGCAAAGTCCCCTTGCGCGCTATCGCATCGCTGGGGGATTATTTATTCATCTGCCGGGAAGATTTGCCATCGCAAAGCGCGCATATGCTGACGGAGGTATTGGCAGACAAGTGGAATGAGTTGAAATCCGTTGTCGTGGAAAAAAGCAAAAGTCCGAAGCCCGCTGAAGCATCGCGTGTTCCCCTGCATCCGGGCGCGCTGGAATACTACAAAGAACACACCTGATCAGCTTTTGTTAATAAAGATCGGCCGCTCGTCGCGTGGGAAAGCGATGACGTGGTCGATTTCCAGGCGTATACCGATGCGCGAGCCGAGCGCGTGGTTGTGATGCGACGGCACCAGCGAAAACGCTTTGCCCCCGCCGGGAAAGCGCAGCGTATATAAAATCTCCGCGCCGCGAAAATTTTTGTGCAGCACTTCGGCTTGCAGCGGGCTGTCGTCGTCGTGCAATACGTCATCCGGCCGCAATAAGACTTCGACATTAGTGCCGCTGGCGATGGTGTGCCCGGTATCCAAGCTGAACGTACCCAGTTCCATTTCGACTTCGTTATCATTTTTCATTTTGCCGCTAAGTAGCACGCCTTCGCCAATGAAATCGGCAACGAAACGTGTAGCAGGGCGGTGATATAAGTTATAGGCGCTGTCCCATTGCTCGATGCGGCCATTGTTCATCACGCCGATTTCGTCGGCGAGGGCGAAGGCTTCGTGCTGGTCGTGGGTTACCAGAATTGCGGTGGTTTGCATTTGCTTAAGTATTTCGCGCACCTCAAGGCTTAGGCGCTGGCGTAGCTCCACATCAAGATTGGAAAAGGGTTCATCGAGCAGCAATACATCCGGCTTCGGCGCCAGCGCGCGGGCGAGGGCGACGCGTTGTTGTTGGCCGCCAGATAATTCATGCGGAAATTTTGCGGCGAATTTTTTCAGACTGATGACGTCGAGCAATTCACTGACTCTAGTTCGTCTTTCTGCTTCAGACAATTTGTGCAGACCGAAGGCGATATTTTTTTCTACCGTGAGATGCGGAAATAAAGCGTAATCCTGGAACACCATGCCGATGTTTCTTTGCTCCGGCGGCAGCGTAGTTTGCGCGCTGCTCACGCTTTTTTCTTTCAGCAGAACTTCACCGGAGTTGATTTTTTCAAAGCCGGAAATGCAGCGCAACACCGTCGTCTTGCCGCAACCCGACGGGCCGAGCAGACAAGCGATTTGGCCTTTGTTCATGCGCAATGAAAAATGCTCAAACAGCGGACGCTGGTTGGGGAATTGAAAGCTGATTGCACGTAGTTCGAGTAGAGGTGATGTCATAAGCTTTTTGGTGCGCGGGCGCACTCTACATATTTTCGGTATTTCTCACCAACAATATAATCGGTAACATTCCCGCCAACACCAAAGCTAACGCAGGCAACGCCGCTTGTTCCCATTGTCCTTCAGACGTTAGCTCATAAATTCTGACTGCCAGTGTATCCCAGCCGAATGGACGCGTCATGAGGGTGATGGGGATTTCTTTCATGACATCGACGAACACCAGCGCCATCGCGGTAGCGAGGCCGCTGCGAAGCATGGGCAGGTGGACGCGCGCGAGCATGCTGCGTGGCGAGAGGCCTAGGCTGCGGGCAGCGTCGTCGATGTGCGGAGTGATACGTTGCATGGCGGCATCGACGCTGTTGAAGCCGACGGCGAGAAAGCGCACCAGATAGGCGGCGAGCATGATGAGCAGCGTGCCTTGCAGGAATACTTTGGTTTCGACACCCGTAATATTCTTAATGCTTGCGATCAGCGCGTTATCCAGCCACGCGACGGGGACGAAAAATCCGACGCCTAACACGGCGCCGGGGAGGGCGTAGCCTAGCGTGGCGATGCGGGTGGTGATGCGCATTACGGGGTCGGGATGGCGACGATTGGCGTAGCTTAATAATAGTGCGCAGAGTGTCACCAGCAGGGCGGCCATGACCGCGAGCAATAATGAGTGCCAGACAAAACTAAAATAGCGCGTATCAAAATCAGGCAGATGTTGTGCCGCCCACCAAGCGAGCTGCGCAACCGGAATCAGGAACGCGATGAGCCAGACGAAAGCGCAAAAGGTGAACGCGAACCAGCGGGATTTACCGCGTAGCATAGGCGGCTGAAATGTCGCACTTTGCTTCGCGCTGCTGGAAAAACGCACGCGGCCTCGGCTAAATTGTTCGATCAATAGCAAGGCCAAAATAATCAGCACCAATATTGACGCGAGTTGTGATGCGGCGGGGAGGGAAAACAATCCATACCAGGTTTTGTAAATCGCAGTGGTAAACGTGTCGTAATTGAAGGCGGCAACGGTGCCAAAATCCGCGCAGGTTTCCATGATGACCAGCAACACACCGCCAGCGATCCACGGTCGCGCCATCGACAAGGCGACTTGATAAAACGCTTGCCAGCGCGTGAGGCCGAGCGATTGCGCGGCTTCGAGTGCGCTTTTGCCTTGGGTGACAAAGGCGTTGCGCGTGAGCAAATAGACGTAGGGATAAAACGCCAAGATCATGACGACGATCACCCCGGCGCGCGAGCGAATGCGTGGGAACCATGCGCTGCTGCCGAACCATTCGCGCGATAAACTTTGCAGCGGTCCGGTGAAATCGAGCAGGCCTATCGCGACAAACGCCAGCACATACGCGGGCAAGGCCATCGGTAATAACAACGCCCAGGAAAAAAATTTGCTTCCGGGAAAATCGACCATGACAGTCAGCCACGCAAGCAATACACCGAGCACGCCTGAGCCGAACGCGACACCGAGCACCAGCCA